>DRBY01000084.1 GCA_011042755.1 Thermoproteota archaeon
ATACGAAGGCGAAGGTTCGCACGCCCTCTCTAACGAGCTTTCGAAGAGCCTTGAGCCTCAGGTGCGGGCTAGGCGCCCTGGGCTCTAACGCCCTGAGGATAGGCCCACCCAACCCGCTAATCGAGAACCCCACCTCTACATCTCCAGCTTTAAGCAGGTCTATGTCTCTTAACACCAGAGGCGACTTGGTCAGGACTGAGACGGCAAAGTCTCGCCGCCTGACGAGGACCTCTAGGCACCTCCTAGTCAGCCTGAAGGTCGACTCAACCGGCTGATACGGGTCTGTAGACGAACCTATCTCGACTAGCCCTAGATTCACTCTGTCCAGCTCTCTAGCTATAACCTGAGGAGCATTGACTTTTGGGAAGACGTACTCTCCCCACGACAGCCCGGGAAACCTCTTTCCAGTCATCCACGCCGAGTAGCAGTACCTGCACCCGTGCTGACAGCCGTAGTAAGGGTTCACTGTGTAGTCGATGCCCTCGATCTTGCTCTTCGTCAGCACGGACTTCACAGCCACCGGCTTTATCAGCAATCGGGCCTCGGGGTGAGCTGGTCTGTATTTACCTTTAGCGTCCTCGGGAACGATCCACAAACCTGCAGTCACACTCGCACCGTTAAATATGAGTGAAAGCAGGGCTTCCGTGATGCGAGCCGCGGCCGTCGCCCTGCTCGGCGTCCTGCTGCTGGAAGTCGCCGCCCTCTACTGCATACCGAGGGTCGGCCAGAAGGTGAACTTCACTCTCACAACGAGAGATGGGCAGACCGTCTCATCAGATAACATTCCCTGGGATGCCGTGGTTCTAGTGTTCTTCCAGCACACATGTCCTCACTGCCGAACCGACCTGCAAAGAATGGCGGACACGTTGAGGGCCTGCAACACGCCGCTAGACTACAGGGTCATCGCGGTGGGGGTTAGCAGAAATCTGAGCGCCGATTACGAGTTCTTCTTGACTCTTCCTGAGAACGACTGGCTGTACGCAGACGGCTCTCCTGAGCTGGCGCAGGCATTCGTTCTGAGGGTCACTCCCACATGGATAGTGCTCGACTCGTCGGCTGCCGTCGTCTTGGCTGAAGAGGGGACTCCAGATGGAGATACGCTATGTTCTGTACTCGGAGGGGTTCTAGGAGGCTCTGGGAAATTCCCATACCTGTTAGTTGGCTCATCCGTCGATGAGGAGGCGGCCGCGGCGTTCTCTGCCAAGGCTGGGGGAGCGATCGTTAGGAGCCTCCCGGAGCGAGCGTCCTACCTCGTGGTAGGTGGCCCCTTCGCCCACTCCGGGAAGGGAGTGATAAATCCGGCGAAGGAGGCGGCCTCTAAAGCGGGGGTCTACTTCACGCGAATCCCGTCAGGCATAGTGATGGAGGTTAGGCCAGCGAGCCTGACATTGACCGTGACCGGCGCGGATTGGGCAAAGAAGGATTACGCCGTGGTGTTCGCCTTAAGGAAGGGACTCAGAATCGTGGCCGGGGCTATGGGCTGCACCAGGTTCGGCACCAAGGCAGCCCTGCTCTGGCTCGAGAATCACCTAGACGAGCTGAGGCCTGGCGAGGGCTACGTCCTCCAGTGGGAGGACTCGAACTCTGACGGAGACGTTCAAGTAAGCGAGGTTACGGTATTGCAAAAGTTCTACATTCCCTGAGGGATCTCACCTCAACAGTAGCTCCTCTAGAGATCCCAAGATATAATTGGGCTTCGCTGACGACGCCTCCACGTCCTCAGCTCTCGCCACCCCCGTTAGTACGAGCGCGCAGTCTAGCCTCGCGTTCTTTGCCCCGATCACGTCCGTGTCGAGCCGATCTCCTACGACCAAGACCTTTGACTTCTCTATTCCCAACACGCTGAGCGCCATGTCGAAGATGGGCTTGTAGGGCTTCCCGACTATCAGGTCTGGCCCCCTCCCCGAGGCTGCCTCTAGGGCAGCGATCATGGTGCCAGCTCCAGGCATCAGCCCTCTCTCGGTCGGGAAGGTCTTATCGGGATTGGTGGCGACGAAGTCGGCCCCAGCCCTGATGGCGTTGGCCGCGGCGCCGATCTTCCAGTAGGTAACGTTGGGATCCATTCCCACGACCACGGCGTCAACGTCACCAGCCCAGCACCAGTCCTCGGTGACTAGCCTGTGTCCCTGCAGCATAAGCTCGACGTAGAGTCCGACGTCGCCAAAGGGAAACGCCTTCAGAGGGCCCCTCTGCTCCTTAAGCAGCTTGGCGGTCGCAAACCCGCTATTAACTATATCCTGCTCCCTGACCCAGCCTACACCAATCTTACGCAGCTTCTCGACGTACTGAGCTCTGCTCTTCGTGGAGTTGTTCGTGAGGAACACGATGCTCTTCCCCAGTGAGTGCAGCGAGTTTACGGCGCGTATCGCGTCTGGGAACACTTTCTGGCCAGCCCACAGAACCCCGTCTAGGTCAATGAGATAGCCCTCGTATCTCTCTACGATCTTGGGCATCGAAGACTGTCCCACTGCCCATTCATTATATTGAGGATCTATCCGACTTCTGCCAGAGGGAGCCTCTTGGGGCCCGACGCGCAGAACGCAAAGGTCGCTATAGTGATACCGGCGTACAATGAACAGGAGACCGTGGGGGATGTCGTCAGGCGGGCTAGGGAGTACTCAGACCTCGTGATAGTGGTGGATGACGGAAGCGCTGACGGCACTGCCGAGGCAGCGTCCTCCGCTGGAGCCATCGTTCTGAAGCACGACAGGAACAGGGGGAAGTGGGCAGCCCTCAGAACCGGGATCGGGGAGGCCCTCCGGCGCGGCGCCGACATCGTAGTGACCATGGACGCAGACGGCCAGCACATGCCAGAGGAGATACCGTCTCTCGTTTTCACGCTCGAGCGGGCTGACGTGGCGGTGGGCTCCAGGTCTAGGAGCGGTATGCCCCTCATCCGGAAACTCTCCAACACAATAACCACGGGGCTCCTCCGTGTCATGTTTGGAGTGAAAGTGGCGGATTCGCAGTGCGGGTTTAGGGCCTACAGGAGGCAGGCCGCGGAAGTCCTCCTGTCTGTTCAGAGTGACGGCTTTGAGGGAGAGACTGAGTCGCTAGTCAGGCTGGCTAGAGCAGGAATGAAGCTAGCTGACGCACCTGTAAGCACGATCTACGCGGGTGAGCGTTCTAAGATTAAGGCCTCGAGAGACATCTACAGGTTCCTT
Organism: Thermoproteota archaeon; assembly: GCA_011042755.1. Next base: position 3,165 of record DRBY01000084.1, read on the forward strand.
AAGACCGTGGTGAAGCTCCGCCTCAGGGGTGTATGATGGTGACTCCTGGGCTTCTGCTAGCCCCCTAAGCGCTCTGAGGTGATCAGGAAAAGCACCATCCGTTCGTCTCTCAGTGGCTCAGAGTTGCTCTAGTATCGATATGAGCCTCTCTGCGGCTATTTCGATCGACCTGAAGGGATACCTCTCTGGATACCCCTCACCTTTGGCTTCCCGGCGGTCGCGCCAGTCTCGTGAACTAGGTGCACGTACCCGTGGGGTTCTTCCGCGGGTGAGGTATTGCTCGTTAGACCTGATCTTCTCCCTCCTAACGAGATCCCCGCAGCTGGCGTGAATATCGCCATTGCCGCAGAACTAGCCTCATCACGGATTAGCATCTTCACCCTCGTCAGGATTACCTTCACTCCGAGCCTCTCGCTTAGCTCCTTACATATTGCGTTTAGCGCGGAGATAAGCTGACCGCAACCGCTTAAGACAACTACCTTGCTAACGCCCATTTCGGAGGGGGCTCTGAAGTAGTCGTCCAAGAGGCGGCGCATCGTCTCGACACTCAGAGAGATTGTCGGGCTGCTCGTCCTGAAGGGGAAGGCCACGGGTATGGGCGGCGGAAGTAGAACTCTAGTCCTTCTCGCGACCTCTTCAGCTACAGCAATGGCTGAGAAGAGGCCGCATCCCACAGGCATGTGCAAGCCGTGAGTCTCTACCGTCCCGAACTACTATGGTCGCATTGGTTTTACCCGCAAAAATCCAGCGGTTCACCTGCAGTGAACTCATCCATCCAGAGGTGTCTGCTGGAGTTCACCGTATTCCATAGCGCCTTACCGTAATCCCGCTTAAACGCGCGTCAGCATCAAGTGAGGAGAAGATCAAACGCCAGCGCCTGCAGGGACACCATGAAGATCGCCTCCCCCACATCGATCTTGCCGTCGTCCCTGATCGAGAACTTGAGCAGAAGCGTAGAGGCCGCTGTCACCCCGAGCTGAGCCACAACGTAGGCATCTAAGGGTATTGGCACTACGACCCCAACGATTCCCACGGCCAAGAGCGCCAGGATCGTCACGCTGCTCAAGGTGTTCCCCAAACCAACCTCGACCTCTCCTTTTGCTGCGGATATGATGGCAACTCCATTCTCGGGCACGGTTCCAACAACCGCTATGGCCATAGCGGCGTGCACCACGTCAAAACCTCTCAAGGCGATGAGATCCTCGACGAGCCTAACCAGAACTTCAGCAGAAACGAATACTGGGACCGTCCCAATTAGGGCCACCAGGAGGTGTCTAATTACTCTACTCCTCCTCGCTCTGCGCCCCTCCGCCCTAGAGGCCAGCGTGAGCACGTAGGAAATGTATGAGAGCACTAGTATCACTCCCACGCCACGCGGGAGGTGGGTTGAACCGCCCGTGAAGAGCCTAGCCATGGAGACCAGTGTTAGGGCCAGATAGGCTGTGAGCGTGAAGGCTACTGCGTTGAGCTCGTCTATCAGGGCTTCTTTTGGCACAGCTATCGCCCTGAGACCGCTTTTTATCGAGCCCGCGAATGTGGTGGCAGACACCAGCAAGATGCTCGTCCCCACACTTATCATCACGGCTAGTACGGCTACCTCCACGACCTCTGGCTCTTTTGATGCGAGAGCGGTCGCTATTAGGGCTATTTCGGGGAGGTTCGACGCCAAGGAGCTGACGACCCCAGCTATGTAAGGGGGAGATCCTGTGGCCTCGGCGAATTCTACCAACGCCTCTACGCTAACCTCCGACGCTCTTGTTATGAGCCAGCCCAAGATGGCCAGAGACATGATGAACAGCAGGAGGGGATCTACGTGAACTTTTGCTAAGAAGTATCCCCACACGAGGCCTAAATCTGCGGCGCTGGCGGCCGCCAGCGCAGCCAGCTCCCGCTTACTCAATCGCTACCCCCTCCCCCACACGCCAAGAGGCTTGGTTCCTCCTGGTTCACGAACCTCGATCCGGGTCTCTCGTCGTACCCAATGCTCGAGGGTGAGCCTAGCCTGATGAATATTATCTGCACGATCTTCATGCCTGGGTAGAGCTTCACTGGAACTACGTTCTCGTTGAAGATCTCCAGAACCACCGGAACAGGCCTCTTCATTCCCGTCCCGGGATTCACCAGACCGGCCGCGTGAACTATGATCCCCATCCTGGCGACGCTGCTCCTCCCCTCCAAGAACGCGGCAAGGGACTTAGAGATGGCGACTCTCTCAATCGTTCTAGCCAGCACGAACTGACCCGGCTGGAGAGTGAACGGCTCACCTCTCGTGTCCACGAACTCTGCCCCCCTGTCGACAGTCTCCAAGCGGCGTGGATCTACCACTCCATCTCCCTTGAAGACTCTGAAGACGCTGTCTAGCCTGAGATCTACGGAGCATGGCCCTATGCTTTCCCAATCGAGAGGGTCTATTGAGATCTCTCCGGATTTCAAAGCCTCTCTTATCTCCACGTCTGATAGGATCAGTGCTAACCCTCCTGACTCGGAAGTAAGGAAATTAAACGGTTTCCCCGCTCACTCGCCTGAGCGTCTCTCGGAGCCTCTCCAGCTCGTCGAGGGCTACCTCTCTCTGCCAATCCTCCAAGGCGGGTATCGTCAGCAGGGTCTCTATTGACTCAATCGCCGACTTGAGGTGGCCCGCTATGTCTCCTTCCTCCCAGCCGACTCCATTGAACAACCGAGATTGCCTCTCCGAGAAGTCTCCCGGTTGATCGAGACCGGGAACGTAGTGAGGGAGAATCTCGGCGAGAGTCTCGGGGCTCGTCGTTCCACCTAGGAGCTTAAACTGTCGCTGCGTCCTCCACGTGTGCAAGTCAGGCCCGTAGAGCACCATGTCGTAGTCATTTGATGCCAGGTCTGCAAGATCTACCAGCGCAATTATCGTGACCCTCTCAACTCCCTCTGAGAGGGCTCTCTCAGCAATCTTGACTGCGGCCACACGCGTTATGAAGCCGTAGAGAACCAACTTCTCTACTCTAGTCTCTCGCCGCTCAAGTTCTTCTAAGGCGCGAGTCAGTGAAACCAGGCCAGTTCTCCCAGTAGCTTCGGTATCTGGCTTGAATAGTGTGACTTTGGCTCCCCTCGGAGCGTTAGAGAAGTCTGCGAAGGTTATCCTCACTTCCTTAACGGACTCACCCCTGTGATCCCTAGCGCCAGTCACGACGTACTCTGGCCTAATGTAGAGATCTCTGACAGCCACGCCAGCCGAACTCAGGGCCTCTCTGATTCTGTAACCCGGTCCGGCTCGAAGCACATGGAGGACGCAGGCCTGGCCTGCTAGCAGGCCTAGACGTGACATTATGGCCGCCGCTTGGGTTGCGCACTCCGTGCACCTCGCGTCAAGCTCGTCGCCGACTACGTGGGGCCAGGCCGCCAATTCGCGTGCGGCCCTAGAGTCTAGCAGATAAACGTCGGCCCCGACGTCGATCTGGACTCTGTAGACCCTGAAACCTTCTGACTCTAGCTCGGGAACTCTAAGAGTTGAATCCACATCTACCCCGTAGCTATCGATCAGCTCCCTGAGGTTGACCTTGTGACCACGGACCAGCGTCTCTATTGGTGCCCCTCACCGCGTATGTGGGCGCCAACAAAAACCTTGCGGAGTCACCTCTTCAGCTTGAACGACAGTATCATCATGGTCAGGTCGGCGAGGCCGTCTTGGCCAGACGACCTGAGTTCCCTCTCTATGACGCGAATCACCTCGCTCCCGTCTATCCCGAAGACTCTCTCCGCCTCGAGGAGGGCCTCGGCGGCGAATAGCACTACTTCCTCCTCTTCTGCCGTGAGTTCAGGCAAGAGTATTGCCTTTTCCAGAATCTCAAAGCTAGACCGCATGCTCTCCCTCTCCAGCTCTGGGACTTCCCTCCAGTAGACCTCTGCTGCCGACCTGATCGCTCTGCTGACTGCTCCTCTGTCCACACTCTCGCCAGCAAGCTCTATCGTCCTCAGGGCCTCAAACAGCGACAGAATCGCCAGGCTCATGGCTGTCACCTCTCTGGGCTGGCTCGCAGACCGACTTTGCTCCTGAGAGCCATTGGAAGACCCTGCTGAAGACATTTGAGGCGTGGCTAGAGAGGCTCTCAAACTCGGGGCTCTCGGCGAAGGCCGAGAGCAGCAGATCCGCCAGATCCTCGACCCCCTGGAGTATATCTACTGGCAGGTTTGCTCGCTTGGCAGCCTCTATCAGTTCTTCCGCGGTCTCGCTCAGGAACTCTTTGGCCTCCTCTTGTTCGGCCACTCCGGCTATGAAGGCCATGGAGGCTCTGGCCAAGCTCGAGCCCAAGGAGTAGAAGGCCCTCTCCTCGGGGTCCATGCCAAGGTAGAGGATCCACCTCGTGGAGCGTATCGTCCTGTCTAGGGCCTGAGACCTCCCCTCTATCCAGTCCCCCTCGCCAGCCACGAGTCTCTTCCTGAATTCATCGATGAAGTCAGCCTCCCACCCTCCGAGCAGGTCCGCTCCAAATGCCCTGAAGGCCGCGGAAACTACCGACAGGTGGTCGAGCAGGTACTCCGCTATGTCCTCATTAGCCTCAGACCAGCTCTCGCCCAGTATTGGAATTAACATCAAGAT
>DRBY01000138.1 GCA_011042755.1 Thermoproteota archaeon
CTCTCTGGGGGCCTCAATCTTCCTCCTGGGGATGCTGCTGCTGATAGCCAAGGCCGCCCTCTACGACCTCGACCTGCTGAAGACAAATTGACTCAGGTCAGCAGCAGAGATCTAGCTGGATCACTCTCTCCCTGAGAAACCTTAGGGAGGGCCTAAGTCGCGCGAGACTCCAGAGGTCTCACTATCTGCCAACATCAGCCTCAGGAGCTTGATATCCTCTCTCCCTAGGAGCGACCACAAACACGGCGAGCGGTCAGGTCTGTATTATGTGCGGGGGAAGGGCTAATATCCGGGGGTCGCGTCGAGGAGCTGCGTGAACCTCAGACGCTTACTAGACGTCTCCGTCGGGACCGGGGCCTTGGATAAGCTAATCGCGATAGGCTACGTCAGGAGGAGGGAGGACCTGAGCCTCAGCTCCTCTTGGCCGATCTACCTGGCAAGCAGAGAGGCGAGAGTCGAGATACTCCCGCAGTACGAGGCGGCCCTCGCCGGGCTCGAGGACAAGGAGCTCGTCTGGATCCTGTGGTACCCGCATGAGGGAGGCAGAAGGTCTCTCCTCGAGAGGACATTGGCTGGGAGCACCGAAATCCTCTTCAGAAGGTGCTTCTCCGGCAGGGGGGTGGCTGAGGCCGAACCCGATTATGCTGTCCCTCGTGAAGGTCCTCTCCATGGAGGGGAGAGTGATAAGGGTTCTCGGCCTGGATGCCATAGACGGCACTCCCGTCTTGGACATCAAGCCTTGGGAGAGGGGGGTACGACGACCCCGCTGTGGTTCTGGCTAGGGCGGCCGAAGGTCCATTGGACTCTTGGTGGAGGGTGAGACCGTCAACGCTGGGATTGTAGGGGAGTAGGGAGAGGACCTAAGAGACCCCCTGAGAGACGAATCGCTTGACTGACTCGAGCCTCTCGGAAAGTTGGAGGTCTGAGGTTCAGAAGCTGTGTAGGCATTGAGTCAACCTAGTCAAGGCTGACGACTTTGCCAGTCGGCGACTCCTCACCCAGCCCGCGCAGGTCGGAGATCTTCTCACTCGGTCCAGATCAGATCTTCCCCACTAGCCTGGCCTTAAGGGTCATTCTCTTGAGTTCGGCTATCACGCTCCCAGGCTTTATGTGCTTCGGGCACACTTCGGCGCACGCGTAGACTTGGTGACACCTCCAAACACCGGAGGCCTCGCTGTCGGCGATTAGGAGCCTGAGGGGCTTGACGTCCTCCCTCTCCCTAGAATCCACGGCGAACCTGTACAGCTGAGTGAGAGCAGCGGGCCCTAGGAAGAGAGGATCCGTGGAGGCCACCGGGCAAGCGGAGACGCACGCGCCGCACCAGATGCAGTCAGACGGAGACTTGTACTTCTCGAACTCTTTGGGGTCAACTCTGGGCTCGCTCGAGTGCTCCTTTGGGTACAGGTAGGGCATGATGGCCTCCATCTGCCGCAGGAAGGGCTCCATGTCGACCACGAGATCTCTTATGATGGCGAAGTGGGCTAGAGGCTCCACCTTGATCCTCTTTCCCAGTTCGGAGATCTGAGTCTCGCAGGCCAGCCTCTGCACTCCGTTGATCATCATGGCGCACGACCCGCAGATCTTGGACCTGCAGCTGTACCTGAAGGAGAGCGTCGGATCCAGCTCCTCCAGTATGTATAGGAGGCCATCCAGCACAGTCATGCCCGGCCTGTAGGGAACCTCATACTCCACATAGTAGGGGGCCTTATCCTTAGAGGGATCAAACCTGAAGACGGTGAACTTGACGATTTCGCCTTCCTTCAGGGCCTTCGGGGCCATAGAATCACCCCCTCAGTACTTCCTCTCGGTCGGGGGCCACTTGGTTATCACGACGGGTTTGTAGTCGAGCTTGGGCCCTTCTGGAGTGTAGAAGGCGAGAGTGTGCTTCAGCCAGTTCTCGTCGTCTCTCTTCGGGAAGTCGGTCCTGTAGTGACCGCCCCTGCTCTCCTCCCTGGCCAGCGCGCCCTCGGCGACAGTTAGAGCAACGTCCAGCATTCCCTCCAGTATCAGAGCGTCGACCAGAGCCAGGTTGAAGACCTTCGGGCCCTCTGGCACGCCAGCCTTCTCGTAGTACTCCTTCCTGAGTCGCCTGAGCTTCTCCACTCCCGCCTCTAGGCCCTCTCTGTCTCTAAAGATGCCGACGTGCTTCCACATGGTCTCTCTCATCTCTCTCTTGATCCTATAGGGGTTAGAGTGGTTCTCCTCGGCCCCCTTCTTGTTCAGCGACTTGATGCGATCCTCAACCTCCCTCAGCGCCTTCTCCACTGCTTCCTTGGCGTCGAAGTGCCTGCTGACAACATCCTCGGCGGCCGCCGCGCCGGCCCTGGCTCCAAACACGACGCACTCCAAGAGGGAGTTGCCTCCGAGGCGGTTCGCTCCGTGCACGCTCACGCAGGCGCACTCCCCGGCGGCGTACAGGCCAAGCACCCTAGTTCTGCCGTGCTTGTCGGTCTCAATGCCCCCCATCGTGTAGTGCTGGCCCGGCTGAACCGGGATGGGCTCCTCCCGCGCGTCCACGCCAGCGAACTTCAGCGCGAGTTCCCAGATCTGCGGGAGCCTCTCCATAATCTTCTCGGCCCCCAGGTGGGATATCACCAGGTGGACGTACTCGTTCTCGAAGCCCCTCCCCTCCAGCACCTCGGTCCAGATGGCCCTGGCGACTATGTCCCTCGGCGCGAGTTCCATCTTCTCCGGAGCGTACCTCTTCATGAACCTCTCGCCCTTGGCGTTGAGCAGTATGCCCCCTTCTCCCCTAGCCGCCTCGCTGATGAGAATGTTCGTGCCGTAGAGCGTGGTCGGGTGGAACTGAATGAACTCCATGTCCTCGAGGGGCGCCCCAGCCCAGTAGGCCATCGCCATGCCGTAACCCGTGCTGTGGTGAGAGTTCGTCGTCCTGGCGTATATTCTCCCAGCTCCGCCGGTGGCCATGATCACGGCCTTCGCCTCGTACGTCTCCAGCTCTCCAGTCTGGAGGTTCATCGCCACGAGCCCTCTCACACCCTTCTCGTCCACGGCCAGCCTCAGGACGGCCCTCTCGTTGTAGAAGGTGACCCCGAGCCTGAGCGCCTGCTGGAAGATCGTGTGCATGACGGCGTGGCCGGTCTTATCCGCGGCGTAGCAAGTCCTCGGGAAGCCAGCCCCTCCGAAGGGCCTCTGGGCTATCCTCCCGTCTGGGAACCTGCTGAACGGGCAGCCCCAGCGGTCAAGCTCGAGTACCCGCTCGATGGCGTCTCTGCAGTACTCCTCGACGGCGTCCTGGTCCGCCAGGTAGTCCGCTCCCTTCACAGTGTCGAAGGCGTGCCTCTCGATGCTGTCGCTCGGGTCGGCGTTGCCCAAGGCGGCGTTTATCCCTCCTTGGGCCGCGACGGAGTGGGACCTCATCGGGTATATCAAGCTGAGCACGGCCACGTCGGCCCCTCGGAGCTTGGCTTCGACCGCGGCCCTCAGCCCGGCCAGGCCTCCCCCGACCACTAACACCTCATGCCTCTCCAAGGCCCCACACCCTCACAGGCCGACCGCGTAGGCCCAGTACACCATGAAGAGAACCGTTGCCAGCAGAACGACTATGAACAGCTTGTCCTCCCTCTCTGCAGCCCACCCGAAGGCCTCTATGAGGATAACTCGAAGCCCGTTGAAGGCGTGGTACACGCCGCAGAACAGGATCAGGTCGTCGGTCAGGAGAGTGCCTCCAGGGAAAGTGTAGCCCCAGTGGTTCGCTAAGACGTGCACGACGGCCCCGAACACCATGAGCACGCCTGTGATTCTCTGGAGGAGCCAGGCCCACATGCCCAGGCCCCTCCTCCTGACGTGCGTGACCCAGTGGACGACGTGCCTAAAGTCCGCCGCCGGATTCCTTACCTCCTTGGGGAGCGGAACAGCCTCTTCCTCCGGCATGTTGGCTCCGAGTAGCCCAAGCTCAATCCGTTAAAAGATTGTCTGTCACGGGACGGTGGATGATCTAACGTCGGCGAGAGGGCTCATGAGGCGTCTCCTAGCTCAAACCTGCTGAAGTAACGCAAGGTCAGCGCGTCAGATCAAGGGAGCATCCTGAGCCTCTTCGCCTCTTCTACCACTCTGGCGGCCAGGGTCTTCAGGTCGTCGAACGTGAAGACCTCTACAGGTGACCCGGAGTCCGTAAAGAGCTGAGAACTCACGGGCTCTCGCACACACACTCCCAGCACAGGGTCGGCTAGCCCTCTGAGGTGGGCTCTAGCGTCTCTCTCTCCGTGAGCGGCCACTAGCTTGATCACGTCTGGCCTGTCCTTCACCAGGTGCTCGAAGCCCTCCAGCACCGCAGCGTCGGGAGGAACCCTCCTCCCAGCCGAGAGAAGCTCTAAGAGTTCCTCTAGGGTCTTGGGAGCCAGGGCCATCGTGACCCTGCTCCTCCTCCTTCCAACCATCGCGACAGTCCCCGCTCCAGAGTCCTCCATTCTCCCCGCATCCGTGTCTGGCTTCTCCCTCACTATAGAGTCCTTCAGGACCTTCTTGGCGGCGGCGACCCTGTAGCCCCTAGAGATGAGCGCCCTGATGATCGCTACCACGACCTCGGTCTTCCCACCACCTCGGGGCCCCGAGACCGAGACCACCAGCACGCGGGCTCACCCCTCATCGAGAAGCCTCCTCTTGAGCGTGAGGCGTATCCGCCCCAGCCAGTCCCTCACCTTAGCCCTCTCGGAGCTCTCCCCGCTCTTGAGCGTCGAGATCACCGACTCGACTGACTCAGAGAGGTCGAACTTGGCCAGCGGTTCGGCGAGGTTCTCTGCGGCCTGCTCGGCCTCGTCGAACCTCCCCTCTATGAGGAGGTCGAGTAACCTGATGAGCTGCGCCGTGTACTTCTCGTTAGAGTAGCTGCAGGCCACAGCAAGCCTCCTCAGGTAGAAGTCGATTGATCTCACCTGCTGGGGCAATCCTAGCCGCGACCTCCCTGAATAGGATTAACATTCGCGCCTCAGTGGTCGGGCTCCAGACTGCCCTCCTCGCAGACTCTACCGGTCAGGAATATTTCGGCGATCTCTCCAGCCGACCTGGCGTAGACCTCAGGTCCATCCTCATCGGGGAGGCCTATTGAGAGCGCGGTTATAGAGCACCCGCTGGAATCCTCTAGCTGAACGGAGCAGACGAGCTCTCCGTCTTCTTCCTCCCACTCGTCGTCGTCAATTAGGGACTTCCTGTAGTACCTAGCCTTCCACCTTCCCACTTCCACGGTCACGGCGATTGCTCCGACGAGGCGCGCCAGTCCCTCGATTGCGCTCAGCAGCAGGGCCTTGAGCTCTTCTGGCTCCATGGAGACTAGGGACCAGGGATCCCCCTTGGCCCTGGCGACGAGTTCCTCCCACTTCCTCTCGATACGCTGGAGGTCTACTTCTGCGTCGGCCAATCTCGCTCCCGGGTCCTGCAGGCTCAGGGTACTAAAACTCTGCCGCCTGCTGACCGCTGCCCACTAGGGCCCTGATCTTCTCCGCAGCCTCCTTGAGGATGCGCTCGACTTGACGCGCGACCTCTGTATCCGTGACATCTACTTCCGCCAGGGCGACCTTGAGTTCCCTGAGGGCCTCCATGAACTCCGGAGGCGTCTCTTCTGTGAGCAGGGCTCCGGCAGCCTCGAAGAACCTGCTCATACTCCTCCTAAGAGAATCCCCTATCTCCGAGAGCTGACTCGCCAGCTGAGCCCCCTTCGGCGTAAGGGAGTATATCTTCCTCCTGCCCTCTACCCTCTTGGTGACTATGGCTCGGGCTTCAAGGTCCTTCAGTATGGGGTAGATCGTGCCTGGGGACGGTCTCCAGTAGCCTGTCCTAAGCTCTATTTCCTTGATTATATCGTATCCAGTGAGCTCTCCTTTCTCTCTGAGCAGCTTCAAGATTGCGACCCTGAGGATACTCCTCCCTGTTACGTCGTGATGGGCTATCAAATAGCTCCGCACCATGTTGCAACTCTCGTCCTTACCTAACACCACGATGCCTGCGCTGGTTCGCTATATAGAAGTATCAAGGGAGATCTGCAAGTCTAGAATCGTGCGAACGCGGAAAGGTCAACGCCATTAAGGATATCCTCCCGTCGCATCGGTTAGACGGCTCTCTTCAAAGAGAGCCTCAACGTCCTCGTTTAAGAACGGGTTTACGCACGCAAGCACAGTTTAAGCCCACATAGTCTGGCGGCCGTAAAGCCCCGTGAAACACACGTTTCACGAGTTTGAGGGGAGGTATATAGAGCGTTTCTGGTCTGGAAGAGTAGTGGTGCCTCGCGCGAGTGTGGACGCCAGGCTCCTCACAGCAATCCTGGCTGCGGTTCTGCTCGCGATGCTCGCCGGATACGCGCTCTCGGATCTCGGTCACAGGCTCGTCAAGCCGCCGTCCATCCTGGGGACGGTCGTGGCCGAGAGGGTCACAGCTGAGGGATCCTGCGAGATACCCGCTGGCGTCCCAGTTGTACCGGCCCTCCAGGACCTGCGGCTCGAGCTGCTCGGGGTGACCAAGCTTAAGGCAGGCTGGCCCGCCGAGCTGTCCTATCGCCTGTACATGAAGCTAGATGTGGAGGCCCTCAGGACAGAGCTGAGACTTGGAGGGAACCTGTCGGTCGTAGGGTGGGGCAGAGAGACGTGCCTATCCCCCAGCGATCGATATTATACGTCGCGATCAGCGAGGAGCCGTCGAATGAGTCCGCTTCGAGGCCAGTCGTGATAGCAGAGATCCGGTGCTCGATCTACATAGCAGACGAGAGCGGGGCCATCCTGTGGGAGTTCGACCCCTCTTCGACGCTCGGAGGGGAGTCCTCATCTAGCTGGGTGGAGCCTACCCTCTACGAAGAGGTGACGGAGAGGTTCCTGGCTCCTTCAATCCCTTCGGGGGAGTACCGAATTGTAGTGGAGGCGGAAGACCTCCTGAGCGGCCAGTCCGACGTCGTGGAGAAGCCCATCGCGATAAGCGCCGCTGAGTCTGAGGAGGAGTTCCGCCCAAGCCCAATCGGCGTTGAGGAGGCTAGAGCCGCATTCACCAAGTTCTTGGCGCACGCGCAGTCGCTGGGGTGGGAGGTCTGCCTGTCCTTCGAGGGATACGGGTGGGACGCAGGGGAGCTAGGTGCTAGGATGTGGGAATCGTCGGCTCTCCTGCTCAGAGCGGTATCCAACTCCGTGCAGGTGGTGGGGGTGGCGCTGACGGTTCACGAGAGTGAGGAGATCGCGGCGAGAGAATTTCAGATGATGATGTGGGCGAGCGACGAAGCTAGGGAGCTGGAGGCATTGGCCAGGCGGCGGTAGCTCATCGGATCCGCGAGCAGACCTTCAGGGATCCGCTGACGGGAGAGTTCGGCAAGATAAGTCCGGAGGTCCGCGTGGTGTTCAAGGAGGGAAACATCTTCGTAATCATTTTCTCTGAGGAGATGGAGTTCTCTGGCGAGCTGGTGCCCAGCAGGTGCCTCCGGAAGTTCGCGTGTGATGCCCCTCTGGCGACCAGCCTACCGCCGGAGGAGCTGATAGCCTTGGCGAGGATCTTAGACGCAGACCTGGCCGCTGCGGTGAGCGCGGGTGGGTAGCTTGGAGCCAGAACGCGGGAGGGCCGCGGCCCTCGCGGCCTTGTTCGGAGCGATCCTTCTGCTGACGAACGTAATCGTCAAGAGGGAGACACTCGTCATCGTGGTGCCCGGCGAGGAGAGGATCGTTGTGAGGAGCCCCCTCATGTACGGCTGGAGC
>DRBY01000032.1 GCA_011042755.1 Thermoproteota archaeon
AAAACCTCACTAAGATTTTTCTGGCTGAGTTCCACGTCCCGTGGCTCATAAGGGGTCCTCTGGTCCTTGGGAGCAGCTGTTCTGTGGGGCATAGAGCCCCCTCTTGGTCGACAAAGCTATGGGCGAGTTTACCTCTATTGCGATAAACGCCTGAAGGAATCTGGGTGGCCTTATATTTTGTCTACCAGCGGGGCTAGTGCTGATCCCGTGCCTCCACATCGAGTCATTCCCCTAGCAATGATAGCGGTGTCGGGCATTCTCAGCCGGGGCCTGGGGATGTACTTTTACTCCGAGGCCATCCCCGAACCAGAGCAGATAGTGACGGGCTTCCCCCCTCTCAATAAAGGAGGTCATGATTCAAGCATCAAGGCCACTGGGCTCCCCAGCGGCACTCCCACAGACTTGGCAACGGGCCTACACTTGGCGGTCAGCAGGAGGAGCGTTGGAACACTCAGCTTCTCCTCAGGCTCTGTGAGGGTCTCGTAGTGCCCCATTCCCTTGGCTATCACGAGATCCGACTCGCCTAGAACCTCCAACGCCTCCTCCGTAGCATCAGCCCTCCTGAACCCAAGCCTCGGGACTGTTGACGAGGGTACTACTATGACATCAGACGGCAATATCTCTTTGGCCTCCTGAACAGTAACGTCGTCTAGGGCAGGCCCCGGCTTGGCTAGCACTGTAACCTCCTTTCCCATATCCCTTAGCAGACTTACCATCATAGCGTCTACTAGGAATTCTCCCAAGTTGTCGGCCATCAGCGTAACCTTCTCAGCCCTCTCGAGGATCTCATAGGCCTCCTTAGTGTGATCGACGGCGAACCCTTTGGCCGCTGCGCTCACGATGGCGCGATACGCCTCTCCCGGCTCGACTGGGTGATCCTGTACTCCTACCTCACTGGCGTTTGCGGCAGCCGAGAGGAGGGCAGCTTCTCTGAACCTAGGGTAGCCCTCCTCGGCCCGCTCGAGTCGCTCCCTCAAGAGTAACGTAAGCCCAGATCTCACGCTCTCCATGGCCCTCCGCTTTAGAGACCCGTATGGGTCCTCGACACCAGAGAGTTCTGCGACCCTCCTCGCGAGCCAAGATCCGAGATCCGCCGGAACTGCCTCATTCGACCACTTTGCTCTGAACTCTCTGAGCACCCTCTCTATCAGAGCGAAGGACTCTGATCTGCTCAGCTTGGTCACTGAGACCAGCTTCACCACGCTTGAAGACAGGCATATAGCGCAGAGGGGATCTACCTTCACGATCCGGTCGTGGCCTCTACTGGCTGATAATCTGTTCGGTCTAACGCAAAAGAGGGAGTTGGGGGAAGGCTCACAGCCTGTCCCAGAGCGCCTTGGCTAGCTCCTTCGCCTCCTCAAACACCTGATCCTCGTCTACGGTCAGTAACTCGCCGTTCCTCACCACGAACTTCCCGTCGACGACGACGTCAGTAACTTGTGAGGCATCCATGCCGAATATGAAGTGCCACGGGAAGTTCCCGTCGTGCATGGGTGTGTAGGGCTTGTAATTCAGCACGACCAAGTCCGCGTAGGCACCTGGCACTATCTTGCCGAGCGGTCTTGGGAAGTACTTGGCCGCCAGCTCCGAGTTGTTGTGGAACAGCATCTCCACCACTTTGTCGGCTCCCATGACCCTGGGGTCCGCCAAGTGGAGCTTGTGAAGTATGTAGGCGACTTTTGACTCCCTGAACATATCCATCGTGAAGCCGTCCGTGCCTAGGGCTGGCTTAATGCCGAGTTCCATCATCCTGACTATTGGGGCCACGCCCACGGCGTTGTTCATGTTGGACTCCGGGTTGTGGACCACGTTCGTCCCCGTGTCCTTCAGTATCCTGATCTCCCTGTCGTTCACGTGGACGCAGTGCGCCGCTATGGTCTTCTCGCCGAGTATGCCAGCAGCCCACAGCCTCTCCACAACCCTCCTTCCTGACTTCTGGAGGCTGTCGAACAGGTCCTCCACGCCCTCGGCAACGTGTATGTGGAATCCCGTGTCGAGACCCTTGGCCGCCTCCACCACCTTCTCGAGAGTCTCGTCCGACAGCGTCAGCTGAGCGTGCAGGCCGAAGCTCCCCGTTATGAACTCGTCTCCAGCGTGCCTCTTGATGAACTCGACGTTCTCCTTAATCCCCTCCTCGGCCCTGTCGAGCCCGTCCCTGTCTGAGACCTCGTAGGCTATGTTCGCTCTGACTCCAACCTTTCTGAAGGCCTCGGCTAACTTCTCCAGGCTCCCGGTTATGGCGAAGGGGCTCGCGTGGTGGTCGAACATTGTCGTTGTACCGTGCTTCACGGCCTCTATGGCCGTGACCAGCCCGCTGTAGTAGACGTCGTCTAGGGTCAGCCTCTTGTCGAGGTGCCACCAGATCCTCTCTAGGATCTCGACGAACCTCGTCGGAGGCTCTGCCTTGAGGGGCATGCCCCTCGCGAATGCCCCGTAGGCGTGGCAGTGAGCGCAGATAAGGCCTGGCATTATGATCGACTTGGGGAACGAGTAGACATCCTCCCCAGGGTTCTCCTTGACTATCTGCTCTCTAGGGCCGACCTTCTCTATCAAATTGCCCTTTATGAGAACCGCACCCTCTTCTATGAGGCCAACGCCATTGCTAAAGGTCGCAACCCACCGACCAGATAGGATCAAGAGACCCACCTCCGAGCTGGCTCTGCTAACCTAGACTAACTAATAACTCGTCCTGATTTGGACGGAAGCTGCCGACTGCACTTTGCTCACAACAAAATGGTGTCAACAGCTCCCAGTTGCTATCTTAACGTAGTCTGGGCGTCTACTCAGTTCGCGTAAAGTTAGATTAATATGATTCCCAAAAAGAGCCGGAGGGGGGCTAACTTGGCCTCAGAGAGCGCCGCTGTGGCGGGGGCGGCTCGCCAGGGGGAGATTCTAGTTCGCATGGTGGGAATAGTCAAGCGGTTTCCGGGAGTCTTGGCCAACGATCACGTGGACTTTGAGCTCAGGGCGGGAGAGATCCACGCACTCCTCGGCGAAAACGGCGCGGGGAAGACCACGCTGATGAACATACTCTACGGCATCTATCACGCCGACGAGGGCGAGATCTACGTGAGGGGCAAGAGAGTGGAAATCAGGAGCCCGAGAGACGCCATGAAGCTCGGCATAGGCATGGTCCACCAGCACTTCATGCTGGTCGATAGGCACACCGTCGCCGAGAACATAGCGCTGGGTTACGCCAAGAGCATACTGAACCCCCTCAAGGAAGTGAAGGAGCGGCTGAGAGAGTTTGCCGAGAAGTATGGGCTGGAGGTAGACCCAGATGCCTACATATGGCAGCTCTCCGCTGGAGAGCAGCAGAGGGTTGAGATCATCAAGGCCCTCTACAGGGGGGCCGACATACTGATCCTAGACGAGCCGACCTCCGTTCTCACTCCCCAAGAGACTAGGGAGTTGTTCAAGATCCTTAAGAAGATGAGGGAAGAGGGGAAGGGCGTAATCTTCATCACGCACAAGCTAGACGAGGTCTTCCAGGTAGCAGACCGAGTCACAGTCATGAGGAGAGGGAAGGTCGTCGGGACCCTTCTGGCGAGCCAGACCACGAAGGAGGAACTTGCTAGGATGATGGTTGGGAGGGAGGTCCTCTTCAGGCTGCAGAAGGAGCACATCGAGAGGGGCAAGCCAGTGTTAGAGGTAGAGAACCTCCACGCTCTGAACGACAGGGGGCTGCCGGCCGTCAGGGGCGTCACGTTCAAGGTTCGCGAGGGCGAGATCTTCGGAATAGCGGGCGTGGCGGGCAATGGGCAGAGGGAGCTCGTGGAGGTAATAGTCGGTCTGAGGAAGGCCACGGCCGGCCGCGTGATCATAGACGGAGTAGACATGACCAACAAGTCTCCGAGAGAGATAGCCGAGAGGGGAGTAGCGCACATTCCAGAGGAGAGGCTGAGGCACGGCATTGTCCCCAACCTGAGCGTGGCTGAGAACCTGATCCTGAAGGACTACTTCAAGAAGCCCTACAGGAAGGGGCTGCTGATCGATTACTCGAAGGTGCTGGAAGACGCGGACAGGCTGATAAACAGGTTTGACATCATCACGCCGAGCCCCTTCACTCCCGCAAAGCTGCTGTCTGGAGGAAATATACAGAGGCTGATCTGCGCCAGAGAGCTTGCTAAGGAGCCCCGGCTGATAGTGGCCGCGCACCCGACCTACGGTCTCGATGTCGGCGCCACGGAGTACATCAGGAGGATCCTTCTGGAACAGAGGAAGAAGGGAGTAGCGATCCTCCTGATCTCAGAGGACCTCGAGGAGATCCTCCAGCTCAGCGACAGAGTGGCCGTCATGTTCAACGGGGAGATAGTGGGAGTGGTACGGCCTGAGGAGACTACCGTTGAGGAGATAGGCCTCATGATGGCCGGCGCCAAGAGGCTGACCTCTCAGGCCGCCTGAGTGGGGTGAAGAGAAATGAGAATAATCGTCCGGAAGAGAGTAGCTCCTTCGAAAAAGCTGGTAATTGGAATTAGAGTGGGCTCAATTCTCCTCGGCCTCTTGGTCATTGCGGTCGTGTTCTGGGCTAGGGGACTGAATCCGCTAGAGGTCTACTACGCCATCTTCTACAACGCCTTCGTGACCCCCTTGGGCTTGGCTGAGACCCTAGTGAACATGATACCCCTCCTCCTCATAAGCGTAGGACTCGCAATGGCATTCAACATGAAGTTCTGGAACATAGGAGCAGAAGGACAGTTCCTCTTGGGGGCCATGGCCGCCTTCTGGGTGGCCATGAATTTTCAGAACCTGCCTAAGCCCGTGCTTATCTCGCTGATACTCATAGCCGGCTTCTTGGCGGGAGCGATCTGGGCCATACCGCCGGCGCTGCTCAGAGCGAAGCTCAACGTCAACGAGGTCATCACGACGCTGATGATGTACTACATCGCGTACTACATCCTCCAGCACATGGTTCACGGTCCTTGGATGGCTCATGAGGAGTGGGGAGGCTTGCAGTGGGGAGGATACGCTCACTCCGCCATCATAGCTGAGAAAGCCTGGATCCCCCAGATATCGGGCACTAGGATCTGCTGGCCTACGCTGATCGTGTCTATAGTGTCCTTGATAGCGGTCTACGCGATCTGGTACAAGACCCCAGTGGGCTACGAGATGCGAGTGGTCGGAGACAACCCTGAGGCTGCTAGGTGCGCTGGCATAAGCTACGCCAAGACCGTGCTCGTGGCGATGCTGATAAGCGGAGGCTTGGCTGGCATAGCGGGAGCCAACGAGCTGGCCGGCATACAGCACAAGCTGCTCCCGACGTTCCCAAGAGGATACGGCTTCACGGGCATCATAACAGCGTGGCTCGGCGGCATGAGCCTCCCTGGGCAGATCTTGGCGAACTTCTTCTTCGGAGGCCTCATGGCTGGCGGGGACTACCTCGTCATAATCTTCAAGCTGCCCAGCTTCACCGTGCAGATGTTCAACGGCGCCCTCCTGTTCTTCGTCGTCATGGGAGAGTTCCTCGTGAACTACAGAGTTAGGATAGTGAGGAGGTGAGACGATTTGGAGGTTAACGTTGTTGAGATAATAGAGAACATCATTAGAGTAGGCCTGAAAGTCTCCACTCCACTGTTGCTTGCCTCGCTCGGTGAGATCTACGCCGAGAGATCTGGCATACTCAACCTGGGCGTTGAGGGAATGATGATGGCTGGAGGGGCAGCGGCCTTCCTGACGGCCTTGTGGACTGGCAACCCGTGGGTTGGCGTGCTTGTGGCAATGGTAGTAGGCGCCGCCATTTCGCTCGTTCACGCCGTGATAAGCATCCACTTGAGGGGAAATCAGGTCGTCTCTGGACTTGCGCTAACAATGTTCGGGCTGGGGCTCGCTAGCGTGATGGCGAGAGACTACATTGGGACTCCGCTGCCGACAAAGGCGAGGCTCGTGGCGAAGCCGATATTCGAGGGAGCGGATAAGATACCCGTGGTGGGCAGGGCACTCTTGGCGCAAGACCCGCTGTTCTACATCAGCCTCGGCCTAGCAGTCCTCCTCTGGTTCGTTCTGTTCAAGACGAGGATAGGAGTGATAATCAGGTCTGTCGGCGAGAATCCGGCGGCCGCCGACGCTCTGGGAGTGAATGTGTACGCGGTGAGGTACGCGTGCACTCTCTTCGGCGGAGCAATGGCCGGGCTAGGGGGAGCCCACCTGATGCTCGCGATAATAGCGAACTGGACCGAGACCGTGCTCCTCATGGGCAAGGGATGGATAGCGATAGCTCTGGTCATATTCGCGCTCTGGAGCCCGCTGAGGGCTATCTTCGGCGCCTACTTCTTCGGAATAGTTGAGGGCATCGGGTACAGCCTCCAACTGCACCTCGGAATGAGCGAGTGGCTCCTGTCAGCGGTGCCCTACGCTCTCACCATCTTGATACTAGTTGCCGGTGCCACGGAGAGAATGCGCAGGAAGATGGGCGCTCCAGCCGCGCTGGGAGTTCCCTATGTGAGGGGAGAGAAGTAGCCAACTCCGACCGGCAATTTTGCCTTCCCCCCTCCTTCGTCTTTTTGGTTCAAGCCAATGCTTAATTGGCCGATCTCGCGTCAACTAGTATCCGGTGAACTGCTGGTAAGGTCCACGAAAGGGTTTTTCGATCGAGATATGGTTTGCAGAGTTACGAGATCCTCTCTAGGTAGCCGTCCGAACATCGTCAACTGAGAAAAATTTATTGGCTATCTAACTAGCAACTGCAGCAATCCCTCACTAGGGGGGTTGTTGTTATGACTTCTAGTCAGTGGGCGGCAGTAGCCATAATCCTGCTGATTGTGGGTGCCGCCATCGGATACTTCGCCGCTCCCAAGAAGGCAGCCCCTACTACCTGCCCACCGTGCCCCGAGCCTACCTGCCCACCGTGCCCCGAGGTTCCTGAGGTCAAGAAGCTGAAGGCCGCCTGGGTGTACGTGGGCCCAATAGGCGATATCGGGTGGACTTACGCTCACAACGAGGGTAGGGAGTACGTTGACAACAAGTTCGACTGGCTTGAGACTACTTACGTCGAGTCCGTCACTGCTGGAGACCTGCCCAGGGTCATAGACCAGCTGATCCAGCAGGGTTATGACCTGATATTCACAACCTCATTCGAGTTCATGGACCCGACTCTTGAGAAGGCCAAGCAGTACACTGACAAGATCTTCTTCCACTGCTCAGGGTACAAGAGATGGAAGAACATGGGAACCTACTTCGCTGACTTCTACCAGATCTACTACCTCAACGGACTGATGGCCGGCGCCTTGACCAAGACCAAGAAGATCGGGTACGTCGCAGCCCACACCATCCCCGAGGTGGTCAGGCACATCAACGCCTTTGCGATCGGCGTGAAGGAGGTCTGCCCTGACTGTGAGGTCCACGTCATCAAGATAGGAGCCTGGTACGACCCGACTAAGGCCAGGCAGGCCGCCGAGACCCTGATCGCCGAGGGCTGCGACGTGCTGGCCTTCACCGAGGACACGCCGACCGTAGTAGAGGTCGCTCAGGAGCACTGGAACGCTGGCGAGTGGGTGCTTGCCTTCGGCCACTACAGCCCGATGATGGACTACGGTCCGGATGTCTGTGTCTCTGGCCAGATAGTGCACTGGGAGGTCATCTACGAGGACATCGTCACCAAGGTCTACCT
>DRBY01000126.1 GCA_011042755.1 Thermoproteota archaeon
CCTTGAAGCCCCGCACCCAGACCCCCAGGTCGCGGAACTCAGGCTCTAGCCCCATGCCTCTCAGGAGGTCCGCCACTCCAGCCGAGAGCATCTTGTACCTCTCTTCAGCCTCTTCGGGAACCGAGCGCCTTGGGACGATTACCGAGTATATGAGGCAGCCTGGATCGAGGTACACGGCCCCTCCACCGCTCTCCCTCCGGATCAGGCGAACTCCCAGCCCTCCAACGGCCTGCAGATCCACTTCTTTCAGGGTCTCGGGGTTGACGCCTACGATCACCGCCGGGTGGGCTCTCCAAGCGATTACCGTGGCCTCGGACTTACCCTCGCCCAGGAGGCGGAGGACGGCCTCTTCGAGAGCGAGTCCCCACGCAGCGTCGACCGGATTTCGGAGGACGATCGTCCTAATGCCGCTCATGCCGTTCGACCTCACGGGTGGTAAGGGCATCTCTCACCCCAACACTCGCCGTTTCGCTCGCTGAATGCGCACGCGCCCTCGAGATCCCTTAACACCAAGGGTATACCCATTTTTTCTCTGAGTATTGGCACTGCCGCCTCCAGTGAGGCGTAGACGCTGGCCTTGCAACATCTGGGCCCTCCGAGTTCAGCGATCTTCCTGAGGGCAGAGGCGGTCGCCTCCATTGCGAGAGACCTCTCCCTGTCCGACTCATGGGTTGCTCCAGTGATCAAGCTCACGGCCACGCCAGCTCCTACAGCTGCGCCGCACGCACCCAGAAGGCCGCACGCCGCGTAGGGTATCGGCTTGAGCCTCGCGATAGCCCTCCTGATGTGAGAGAGGCTCAGGTCTGCTCCAGTGTTCTTGGCGGCCGTCAGGAGCGAGGCGGCCACTACGAGGTGGTGTATCGGCCCGAAGAGGTCCACGGCCGGGTGAGTGAAGATCCGATCGGCTATTAGGGATGGGTCGGCTTCACTCGACTTGCTCGCAACCTTGAGCACGATCTCCTCGCCGCTCGCCAGCCTGCACTCCTCGCAGACGTAGTGGCCGTTAGTGCACACAAAGTCGGCGGGCTCTCTCTTCCCGCAGTAGTAGCACTCCCACTCGCCGCTCGCCGGCTTGAGGGGGGCTCCGCATATTGGGCAGTACGCCTCTCCGCTCGCCAGCTGGCTCAGGAGATCTCCCTCGTCCCCCATCTCCACGGCCGGTCCTTGGTCCATGGAAAAAGGTTTTTGTAAGAGTGATTGTTAAGAAACCACCTTCATAACCTGCGCAAGCCGCCGCCTGCCGCTCTTGCAGCCAGAGAGCGCCTAATAACTCCCAGAGTAGATGTTTCAATATGTAACTACTACAGCCAGAAACCTAACACTTTTAAACGAACATATGTGGAGAGCCAGCCCGGTGATCTGAGTGGATCTGCTACGCATCTCAGCGCTACTGGTAGGCCTAGCTGCCGGCACTCTGGGCGGACTCATTGGCACTGGAGGCTGCAGCGTGATGCTCCCCATACTCCACTTCTACATGAGCCTCTCATCCCCGCTGGCGGTTGGCACCACGCTCTTCGCGGTCATATTCACGACGCTCTCCGGAGCCTACGGGCACCTAAAGATCCGGAACCTAGACGCGAAAGCAACAGCCGTGATGGGCGGCGCCGGGACGCTGGGGGTCCTGCTGGGCTCGTACCTCTTCACCAAGATAACGCGCTCCCAGGTCGCTCTGCTCGATCTGATCCTCGGCTTGGTGTTCATCCTGCCCTCCATAAGGATGCTCTACGAGGGCCTCAAGGGCATGCGAGGAGCATCAGCCAAGAGCGAGAGCCAGCTTGACCACATACCGGGGAGTTCCGTGGCCAAGGCTGCCTTCGGCTTCGTCGTTGGGATAGCGACCGGCTTGGTCGGCCTGGGGGGAGGCTACGCGCTGGTCCCCGGCATGATATACCTGTTCAACGCTCCCGTGAAGCTGACGATGGGCACCTCCCTCTCGACGATGATACCGCTCGCAGTCGTCGGCGGCCTGATCAAGCTCAAGCAGGGCTTCGTCGAAATGAGCGTGGGCGTGCCCTTGGCAATAGGGACTGTAGTGGGGGCCCAGGTGGGGGCCAGGGCCATCAAGAGGTTCAGGCCAGCCACGCTGAAGGCGATATTCGGGCTGTACTTCCTCTACGTGTCGCTGAAGTACATAGCCGCCTACTTCGGAGTGAGGCTCTGGTAGCCCGCGCCGACCCTCCTACAGGGTTGCTATGGCGTCGATCTCAACCAGCGCCCCCTTGGGGAGCGACCCGAGGACGATAGACCTGGCTGGAGGATCTCTGGGGAAATACTTGGCGTAGGCCTCGTTGAACTCGCTGAACAGCTCGGGCTCGGCCAGAAAGGCCGTCACCTTAACCACTTTTTCCAGAGAAGATCCTGCGGCCTCAAGGATGGCCTTTAGGTTCTCTAGAGCCCTCTCTGTTTGAGCTGCCGCGCCCTCTCTAAGCTCCCCAGACTCGGGGTCAATCCCGAGCTGCCCAGAAACGAACACCAGGCCCCCAGCCACTACGGCCTGAGAGTACGGCCCAATCGGCTTTGGCGCCCGCTCCGTCGTGATAACCCTGGCCACCGGTCTCACCTCGCTCTGCCACGCGTCGCGAGGCAACTTTATCTCCGTTTCCACAGGGGGATGTCGAATGGAGCCAGGACGCTCGGCATCCGTGAATTGGCGGAGAGGGGACTCACAGAAGCGGGACTCAGGCGAGAGTGCTTCTGTCCCCCCTACAGAGCACCTCGGGCTGCCGCCAGATGATCCAGAGGCTCGCCTTCGAGGCGCGATCGTGAGATTATTTGGTTAGGAGTGCTTCGACAGCCTGAGATGGAGCTGCTATCCCTAAATGCCGCTTCTCGCCTGCTGCGGGAGAAGAGGAAGCTCCTGATTTATGGGAAGTGCGTTGAAGTCGAGAGACCGGGCCTGATAGAGAAGCTATCGGAAGGAAGGGTCGCGGTCTGGGCGTGTCCCGAGAGGGACCACATCAACGTGATAGCGCTGAAGGTAGCCTCGATCTTGGCTAGGGTGGATCTGGAGGAGATGGCAGTCGTGACTGTGGACGGGAGCCCTCACTGCGTCCAGCTGCACCACGCAGTAGAAGAGGCCATCAAGGTCGCGAAAAGCAAGCTAAGCGCGAGGCACCTTGTTTGTCACGGAGATGAGATCATTGAAGTATCGCCGCGTGCAGTCAAGGCGGCGAGGTACCTCAGCAAGGTAGAGAGGCTGCTGAGGCTAGAAGGAGAGCGCAGGAATTCTCCCGAGCGAGAGCAGAAAATGCGCTGAGGAGCTTCACATCCTCTTGAGGGTCCCTCAGGACTCGGCGGATAGAGCTAGGGTGTGGATCAATGGGTTCACTCCCAAATGCTCTCACGGATGCCTTAGAGTGGGCACTTTATTGGCCGATCCACATACCAATCGGCAGGAGATCACGATGGCATCCTGGTTATTCTACGCTCTCCTATCCGCCCTGTTTGCAGGTCTCGTCGGCGTGGTAGGAAAGATCGGCGTGGAGGAAGTTGATCCCATCACGGCCACAGCCATCAGGGCCGCGATAATGGCAATACTCTCCATCCTATTTGCCTTCGCCATGGGCAGAACCGACCTCAGCAAGGTGGACGCCGGGGCGCTGGGGTACATCGCCCTGGCCGGGCTTTTCGGCGCAGCCTCCTGGATGGCGTACTTCAAGGCCCTCAGCGTGGGAGAGGCTTCTAGGGTCATCCCCGTGGACAGGACGAGCGTCGTCTTCGGCGTGATCTTGGCGGCCCTGGTGCTCGGAGAGAGGCTCACTCTCCCTAAGGCCGTTGGGAGCGTGTTGATAGTTATGGGGGCCATACTGGTCTCAATGTTCTGAGAGGTGAGCTGTTGACCCGCCCGAGGAGAAAGAGGAAGGGCGAGATAAGCGAGATACTGAGCGCAATGCTGTGGAAGCCTGGGGAGAGGCCAGAAGACTACGAGATCGTGTTTGAGTCCAGGGGGACCGAGACCGGGCTGGACTCTGTCAGGGGAGACGAGATAGTGGAGGTGAAGTCTGACAGGCTGATACTGCCCGGCGATACGGTCATCCCGCTGCACAGGATCGTGGAGATAAGGGTGAGGGGGAAGTCGATCTGGAGTAGGTGAGCCTCATCCCACGAGCTTGAGGGCCTCCTCTCCGAGCCTCCTACCTAGCTCCTCGGCTCTCTCCACCTCCTCGGGCGTCGGAGATTCCTTGACCGCCAGCTCGCCCACCACGGGTATGTCTATCCCCTCGAGTCTCTGCCTCACCACCCTGAGGGCGCCGCCGGCCCACCCGTGAGACCCGAGAACCGCCGCCACCTTGTTCCTCGGCTTGTACTCCTCGAGCAGGTCCAGGTAGAAGGTTATTCCTATGAACGGCCTCCCGTTGTGCGTAGAGGTGGCTATCAGCAGGGCAGCGGCCTCTAAGGTCTCTGCCAAGAGGTCGTCGGGCTCCGCCTCGGCCGCGTAGACTAGCACCGGCTCCAGGCCAGCCTGAGAGAGACCCTCAGCGGCGGCCTCCGCCAGCTTCGCCGTCCTCTCGTACTGGCTGCCGACGACCACGAGCGCCCTCCTCAGAGGCCTCCACGACGCCCACCTCTCGTACATCTCGATTGGAGTGGAAACGTCTCTGTGGAGGGCGCCGTGCCCGGGGGCGATCACTCTCGGCTTAACCTCCTTCACCTTCTCAAGGGCTCGCGCCACCATGTTGGAGTAGGCCATCAGGATCGAGGCGTAGTAGTCTCTGAGCTCAAAGTCCCCTGGGCTCTCGTCGTAGTAGACCGCTCTGCTCGCTCCGTGAGAGCCAAACATGTCGCAGGTGAACAGAATTCCATCTTCTCGCAGCAGGGTCATCATGGTGTCTGGCCAGTGGACGAACGGAGCTGAGATGAACCTGAGCGTCTTGTCTCCCAGGCTCACCTCCTCGCCGTCTGAGACCGCCTTCGACCTTGCCACCGGAAAGCCAGCCAGCTTCTCCCCTATCTGGAGGGCCTGCTTCGTCCCCAAGAGGGTGGCGTTCGGCGCTCTAGCCATCACCTCCGCCAGCGTGCCAGAGTGGTCCGGCTCCGTGTGTTGAGTGACGACGTACCTTATCTCCTTCGGATCTACCACGCTCTCCAGCGCCTCCCAAAAGATGGCTGAGACCCTCTCATCAGTTCCGTCTATTAGCGCCGCGCCCTCCGAACCTCTCACGACGTAGAAGTTGTACGAGGTCCCCGTCGGAATGGGCCAGAAGTTCTCGAAACGCTTGAACTGCGTATTTAGGACTCTCACCAAGGTCACTCCCGGGGCAATCTCGTGCTTGAGCCACGTCACACGCGCACACCCGGCGCGCAGAGCACCAAAACCAGAAAAGGTTGTCCAGCCTCTTCGGTGAGGGGATTGATCGTCCAGGGTCAACTGGGATTTGGAAGATTCGTTGATAGGCCCAACAGGTTCACGATCGTGCTTAAGACGGTGAGTGGACCTAGGAGGTGCCACTTGAGGGATCCAGGCCGACTCTCAGAGCTCCTCAAACCCGAGGCGGGAGTGCTTTTCGTGGAGAGATCCTCTCTAGGGGGTCGAACCGACTGCGAGGTGGTGGCAATCTGGGACGGCAAGTGCTGGACCATCGTGAACTCTGGCCTCCACAACGAGCTAGCCCTGGAGCTAATCTCGGCAGGTCTCTTGCCAGAGCTGGGATCGCCGAAATCCGTGAAGACTGAAGTGAGGTTTGGTAACAGCAGGGTAGACATCATGATTGAGGGCCGTCCGCCGACCCTCGTGGAGGTCAAGGGGTGCACTCTGGTCAGGGGTGGCCTGGCCCTCTTTCCAGACGCCCCCACTCAGAGGGGGACCAAGCACGTGCTAAATCTCATTCAAGCCATCAAAAGGGGATTCAGGGCAGCCGTCCTCTTCTTGGTAATGAGACCTGACGCTAGGGCCATAGCGCCCAACGCTGAGACTGATCCAGCCTTCGCAGAGGCTCTAACCCGCGCTCACGAGAGTGGACTGCTGCTGGCGTACACATTCAGGCTCAGGGGGAGGGTCATCGAGCCAGTTAGGAGGATCCCGGTCCTGCTGAGCCCTTAGATTCCTCCCTCTTCTCCTGCCAGTACCTGAACATGTGGTACGCTAGAAAGGCCCGCGCTCCAAAGTAGGCGATCAACCCAATCGGGTTTAGGGAGATGGCGTCTCTGAAGTGACCGTGGGCCGCGTGTATGAAGGCCCTAGTGGATCCGCAGAGCGGGCAGGGCTTCCCCGTGATCTGCCTGTAGGGGCACTTGATTCAAGGGGAGGGGAGTTCCTGCTGCCCGGGCTCATCGGCACGACCGTCGCGAATATCAGCACTGCCGCCGTTAGAGCGATGAACTTAGGTCTCTCCTTCCAGACGGCCATGCTCGGTCCTCTAGGAAAAAGGGGGGGAGAGTTAGTTCCGCGCTGTTAGATCGACACGGCAGCCGTTGGAGTCTTCCTGGCCACGTAGAAGATCGTCAGCAGGACGGCGAAGAACCCGCTCACGGCGGCCGACAGGATGAATCCGAGGTAGGGGACTATCGAGACGATGGCCGATATGATCACCTGACCTATGACGATTATCAGCACGTCGAAGAAGTTGTTCTTAGCCACCTCGTAGCTAGCCTTGAGGGCGTCGACCGGGCCGTAGTCGTCTACCACGACTGCCTGAAGCGTGAGGGCGAGCAGTATCCAAGCGATAATTCCTGGGATGACGCATAGCAGGAATCCAATGCCTACTATGATTCCAACCAAGATCGAGGCGGCTATGATGGGTACCGCCTTGGAGAGCGCCACGTTGAAGGAAGATCCGAGATCAACGACCTCTCCCGTGAGCCCCTGCTTGACCATCGCGATGAGCCAGCCGTTGAATATCATATCTATGACGAGGACGAGTATCATGCCCAGAAGGGCCAGTCCCAAGGCTCCCAAGACGCTTGGAGGAACCTCAGGTTGGTAGCCTGGGCCGGGCGGGGCAAACCTCGGTCCTAGCCTGCCCAAGCCCGGCATGCCGAGGGTCGAGAGACCTATGGCGCGCATGATGACCACGCCGATAATCCCGCCCAGGATCGGCGGGACGAGCACGACCGGGTTCTCCTTAACGAAGTCCAAGGCCTTGTTGAATAAGTCGCCCAAGCTCTCGGCGCTAACTCTCGGGGGAGCCCCAGCAGGCTTTGGGGTCTTTACCTCGACCCACTCTCCTCTTAGACGCTCAAGCTCAGCCTCATACTTTGCCTTCAGCTCTCTGTAGGTCTCCTCACTAATTCGGCCCTCTACGAGGGCTTCCTCAAGCTTTCGAATCTTCTCCCTAATCTCTTCCTCCGAGGACATGCTGAGATCAATTCTGGCCGTCACAGATTTAAATTGAGATAAACACCCGCTCGACGTTGTTTAACAGGAGTTATTCTCTTGAATCGGACTAAGCGCAACAGCCAGAACCTGCTCACTAATTACCGTTAAATACTCCTTAGTACATTCCTGAATTCAGGTTATTACTTCTTGACTCTTGCTGATAGCCTCAGTTTTGTGAATGAGGGAAACTACAAGCTCCTCTCCTTTGTGATAGGCTTCATCATCGGTTTGGTACCCGGCCTCTGGGTCTTGGGCGTAATAGCCG
>DRBY01000125.1 GCA_011042755.1 Thermoproteota archaeon
ATCAAGTTCCCTCCCTTGTGGAAGGCCCACCAGTACCCGCCCGGAGCGATGTCCATGTTCAGGTAGATGACAGCGTAGCCCCTCTCCCTCTCAGGAACCTCCTCCACATCTATTATCTCCCTGAAGGCCGAGTAGAAGTCCTCGTGCGGGGGCTTGTAGGACACCCACCACTCGCTCGGCAGGCTCGTCCTCAGCCTCGCGGGGACGCCCGTGGCGTCTATCGTGACCTTCGCCCTGATCTCGTAGATCCGCCTCCCCTTCAGGTCCTTGACCTCGACCCCGACGACGTTGGATCCCTCGACTAAGGGCCTGAAGGCGTGGTGCTCAGCGAGAACCTCAACTCCGGCCTGCTCAGCCATCTTGAGGAGCCTCTGACCGAAGGCATGCCTGTTGAGAGCGTACCCCTCGCCCTCAACGATGAAGTAATCCTTCTCGTTTGGCGCGAACACCTTGACTCCTCCGAACCTGCCGTCCACCTCCTGCCCGGTCGGGTGGGGTATGCCGACCCTGTCGAAGTGCCTGACGTCTATCGCGTCTCCGCAGACCTTCAGCCCGATCTGCTCCTTGGGCTTCATGTCTATGAGAGCGACCTTCAGCCCCTCGCGAGCCAGGAAGTACGCGGCCGTTGCGCCAGCAGTCCCGGCGCCGGCCACCAGAACATCATAGCTCTCCTCCATGAGCCACCACCTGGTTTCGTTAACGCACCAGGTGCGCTAAGTTATAAGGAGAGAAGTGAGCCCGCTACAACCTAGTTGGGGTGATCTCACTGAGGCTGGCGGACGAACTTAGGGAGATCGTGGAGGCCAGGCTTGAGCACACGGTGAGGGGCATCGAGGAGACCCTGAGGGTTATCCTGAGCAGGCAGGAGATCTCGAGGGAGGAGCTCGTCGAGGCGCTCGACAGGCTGCAGTCGGCGTTCTCCCTGCTGTCGCAGAGGTGGGTTCTCCCCATCCTCCTGGTCCTGCTGCTCAGCGGTCAGGCCAGATTCGGGGAGCTCAGGAGGACGCTGGGCGTCGGATCCAGGGTGCTCACGGACAAGCTGAAGGCCCTGGAGTCGGCTGGGCTCGTCAAGAGGAAGGTTGACCCGGGGCCTCCAGTGGCGAGCTGGTACTCACTGACCCCCCGAGGGAGGGAGCTGGCGCTTCTGTCCGTCCCCCTGCTCTACAGGGCCGCCTCAGATTAGCGCTATGCGATAGTTTTATCCTAATTGAGGGAAACGTGGCCGGATGCCCCTCTTCGACGTCGTGATCGTGGGTGGAGGGCCTGCGGGCTCAACGGCCGCGGAAAAGCTGTCCGAGAAGGGCTTCAAGGTGCTCGTAGTCGAAAAGGAGCGGCATCCGAGGCGAAAGGTCTGCGGCGGCGCTCTGTCGCTGAGGGCCGTTAGGAAGTTCCGCATACCTCTTGAAAAAGCGGTGGAGGTCAGGAACGTCTTCTTCTGGGGTCCGGGAGAAGTTCGCCTGACCGTCCCATCAGACGAGCCTGTTGGATACCTCATGAGGAGGGAGGATCTCGACTCGATTCTCTTCAGGAGGGCCTCAGACGCCGGAGCGCAGGTTAGGGAGTGTGAGACCGTCAAGAGCGTGCTGGTAGATCAGTCTGGCGTAACGGTAATCACGACGTCGGGTAAGTACAAGGGGAGGGCCGTTATCGGAGCGGACGGGTTCTCCTCCAGAGTCAGGGACTCCCTAGGGCTCACGCCGAGGGATTGGTACAGG
The DNA here is from genome assembly GCA_011042755.1 of Thermoproteota archaeon. Next base: position 1,716 of record DRBY01000125.1, read on the forward strand.
GGGAGCGCCTTCTGCCCAGTCTGCTACTTCCCTCTCCCCGAGGGCGGAGAGAGGTCTGCTGACACGGAGTTTTACCTCGGGATCTTTGGAGAGGGATACGCCTGGATCTTCAGGCACGCGGACCACCTCAACATAGGGATCGGCACGTTCCTCAGGAACTACAGCTCCCACCCAGCTGACGACCTGCTCAAATTCCTGAGGGAGAACTACGATGCGTCCAAGAGGATCCCGAGGCTCCCAGAGCGATCAGAGATAGTTGGGGCCTACATCCCATACGACGGGGCCGTGCCAAAGACCTACGCGAACAGGGCGCTGCTCGTGGGAGACGCGGCCGGGTTCGTGAGCACGCTGACCGGGGAGGGAGTGTACTTCGCAATGCTGTCGGCTGAGATAGCCGCCGACGTGCTGAAGAGAGCGCTCGAAGAAGACGACCTCTCCGAGGAGCGGCTGGCGGAGTACCAGAAGAGGTGGCTCGAGGAGCCCGAGCTCGGAGAGATGCTGTCCTACGGGAAGCTCCTGAGGGACCTCCTCTTCAAGGATCAGAGGCTCCTGTCCAGCATCCTCAGAGCCGCCGCGGGGGACGAGAAGCTGGCTGGGCTCCTAAGGGACGTCGTCTTCGGCCTCATAGGATACAGAGAGGCGACGAGAGAGCTGGCCAAGAGGGTCCCGCTTAGAGTGGCGCTAGACATGCTGTTGTTGGCGCCACGTGAGGTCCTGAGGCTGGCGTCAGGTTCGGCCAGCCCGTTTTTCGGGGGTAAGGGTAGATGAGGGTTACCTGCCCGAGGTGTGGTAGGGTTGAGGATGTGGAACTCACTCCTGAGCTGAGGTCGGAGGCCCAAGAGTCCCCGGCCGGGGCCGCGATACTGGCGATAGACCACGGTGACCACACTCTCGTGCTAATGATAACAGAGTCTGGTGAGGTCGCTAGCGTGGAGGTTGCGGCCAAGGTAGAGCGTGGGAAGTCCGTTATAGACAGGCTGAAGGTGAGACCCATCCCGTCGAAGTCCCCTCCGAGCCTCGACGCGCTGGAGAGGGACGAGTGGAGAGTGTTCGCCCTGTGCGATGGCAGGCGGACCGCCGCCGAGATTGCTTCAATCCTCGGGATGCCCGAGGGCATGGTGCGCCTAATTTTGGAGTCGCTGAGGGTTCGGGGGTACCTGTCTGACATCTTGGTGGAGGTGGTGTGAGTGATCAGAGCGAGTCCCCTCGCGGTTATGGTGGCCAAGCTCAGGAAGAGGTTGGGCGGGAGCGTCGTGGACACATTCACGCTGAACAGAGTCTACCTCATGGCTGTGACCGAGATGTTCGAGGCCCTTGGGTTCGAGGAGGCTCCCAAGAGGATATTCGAGTGGGGCTACGCCATGGGCCACGCTTACCTGCTCAAGCTGGAGAAGGATGTGAAGGCCTACCCTCCGGACCTCAGGACCATTCGATTCATCGGAAGGCTCGCCTGGTACATGTTTTCCGGCAATGACCCGCAGGTAGAGGCCTGGGAGACTGAGACCTCCGAGGGCAGGTGGTTCCACCTCAGGGTGCGAGATCCCAGGTCGCCCTGGGCCTCCGGAGTGAGCCTGGGGAGGAGGATATGCCACTACCCGGCCGGGGCATACGAGGCGGCGGGAAACACGTTCTACGCACTCGTGGAGGACTTCGGGCACTACGTGATCTCGAGGGAGACTAAGTGCATTGCGAAGGGAGACGAGCACTGCGAACTCACTTGGGTCGCGGTGCCGAAGGGCGTGAGCCTAGACAAAGCCTTGGAAGTCGTTGGGCGCGACTTTGGAGACGCGCTGGAAGAGGTTCCGCCAGACGTGACCAGGCGCCTCTACTCCAAGACGTTTGGAAGAGAGCTGTAGGGTGGCGGGCTTGTCGCTGGTGCCGTTCAAAGACAAGAGGCCGAGAGTGCACCCCTCTGCTTACGTGGACCCAGGAGCCAGGCTGGCGGGAGACGTTGAGATCGGGCCGAGGTGCGCGGTGCTCTTCGGGGCTGCCTTAAGGGGGGACGACGAGCCCGTCAGAGTGCTTGAGGGCTCTGTCGTGCTCGAGCAGTGCCTGATAGAGGCTCCCGAGGGACACCCAGTCACGATAGGGCCTGGCGCCCTCATCTCGCACTGCGCCACGGTTCACGGCGCCGTGGTGGAGGAGGGCGCTCTCGTCGGAATAGGGGCCATAGTGCTCGACGGAGCCGTAGTCGGGAGAGAGGCTATCGTCGGGGCCGGCGCCGTAGTGCTGCCGGGAACTGTTATCGAGCCTCGATCGCTAGTCGTCGGGGTACCGGCGAAGGTCGTCAGAGGGGTTACGAAGGAGGAGGTAGAAGGAGTCAGGAAGGAGATTGAGAGAGTTCTCGAGAAGGCCAGCGTCTACCGCGCTTACTTCGAGAGGAGGGGCGGCTCACTCTAGGCTGGCGTGCCTCCGGGCTATGTCCTCCTCAGTCTTCCCGAGCCTGTGGGCCAGCTCGGATATCAGGGCGTCGCAGAATACCATCGTGGAGAGTTCAAACAGCGTCCCCAAGGGGGTCAGCGGCTCGTGTATTCCCATGATCTGGCGGGACTCATAGTCGGGCGTGCTCTCCGGAAGGATCCTCCCCTCGATAGTCACGACGACATCCGCGAGCTTGCCTATCGTCGACTCCGGGTAGCTCGTTATTGCCGCCACGACTCCCCCGAGCTTCTTAGCCTGCCTCGCTATCGTGGCGGGATAGAGGGTCTCGCCTGACCCGCTTATCACTATCAGGAGGTCTCCGGGATCCATCCTGGGCGTCGTGGTCTCTCCAACCACGTGCACTGAGAAGCCCAAGTGCATTAGCCGCATTGCGAAGGCCTTGGCCACCAAGCCAGACCGACCAGCTCCGACGACGAATATCCTCCTGTCGCCCAGCGTTCTCAGGATGGATGAGGCCAGCCTCTCAGCCTGCTCGTCGTCTAAGGAGGACAAGTTCTCCTCTAAGGCCTTAGTTAACCTCAAGGCCTTCTCTCGGACTCCCAGGGGGCATCCCCGCCGCCGGACCTGCTACCAAATATATTGTTCGGGGACCCTAGGCCGGGCGGTACCATGGATGTGTACGTCTCGCTAGACCTGACGGATCTGGGCAGGGCGATCAGGATAGCGATGGAAGCTTGGCGCGCCGGTCTCAGGCACTTCGAGGTTGGAACGCCGCTCATTAAGTGGGAAGGGATCTCTGCCGTGAGAGCGCTTAGATCCGCGCTTCCAGATGCCGTGATATTCGCAGATACCAAGACGGCAGACGTCGGCTGGCTGGAGACCCAGATGGCCTTGGAGGCGGGAGCTAACGTGGTCAGCGTCCTCGGGGCCGCTCCAGACGAGACCGTGAGGTCTGCCGTCGAGACCGCAGAGAGGCTAGGCGGCAGGGTACTCGCCGACACGCTCGGCCTGAGGGAGAGGGTTCCACAGAGAGCTAGGGAACTCGCATCGCTCGGAGTTCACATGATCTGCGTTCACAGAGGCGTGGACGAGGGAGTCTTCTCCGACGAGGCTCTCTTGAAGGAGTTGAGGGGCCTCGGAGTAGAGATAGGAGCGGCGGGCGGTCTGACTCCGGAGAGGATCTCCTCCCTCAGAGGGATGGTCGACTTCGTCATGGTGGGCAGGTACATCACTGGCAGCGACGATCCCTTCACGGCGGCTAAGAAGGTCTTGGAGGCTGCCGAGGGCTAAGCCGGCGCGAATCTCAGTTCATTATCCTTCAACTCAATCCTGTGCCTCTTTCCGACTAACCCGAGCACTCTGGACTTTAAGACGGCCGCCTCTCTCACCAGCACCCCGTCCTTCTCCCTGATCGTCAATAGGATCACAGTGTCCGCGTAGAGAGAGGCAGTTCTAGCGTTTCTCTCAAAGCGCCCGCTGCCGAGCTGAGAGCACACCACGGTTATCCCCCTGTCCTTGGCCATCCACTGCAGGTACCTAGTGAAGTCGAGCATTCCCCGAGAGCCTACGGCGTGCTCTATGGCCGTGAGGCTGTCCACGAATATGAGGTCTGGTTTCAGTTCCTCAGTTAAGCTCTCGAGTGTCTCGAACTGCTCTAGAGGCCCTAGGGCTTGAGGCACTATGGCCACGATATCGAGGGGATCTCCCGGGACGTATCCAAGCGATCTGGCTATCCGCAGGGCGACCCCCTTCGAGGACTCAAGGGTTACCACGAGGGCCCTCCTCCCAGCCTTCGCAGCCTTGATGGCAAGGGCCAGCCCGAGAACAGTCTTTCCAGATCCTACTGGGCCCTCTATGACGTTAAGAGATGCCCTAGGCAGTCCACCTCCTAGAAGCTCGTCTAACCCCTGAACTCCTGTGGGCACGAGTTCTAGGGGCTCTTCTACATCGAGTGAGGGTGGAATGGCGATTATTCTGACGCCCCTCGCCCCGCGAGATATGGAGAAGTGCAGAACTGGGGCCGGAGTGGGCGCCTCCCTAGACTTAGTGATCTTGAGAACCCTGACCAGCCCGCCCATCTCTGATTCCTGCAAAGAAAGTTCGACAACTACGTCGGCTAGGAACCTGAGCTGAGCGCCCAGTCCTGGCCTGAGACCCAGGGCGTCTGAGTTAGCCAAGCCCAAGACTATGGCGCCCGACTCCCGAGCGAAGCTCAGCATCCTCTGACCGAAGGCTGCCGATACCTTTCCATGATCTAGCTCTAGCAGCATCGAGGCCATGCAATCCAAGACTATCCTCTTCGGTCTCAGCTCCTCAATCTCATCGGCGAGCGCAAAAAGCGATATCTGAGCCTCGTCTGAATCCATGGGAATGCTCAGCGATCTGATGACGAGCAGCCCAGACTCCACGTGTGGCCTCAGGTCTCTACCTAGGGACTCGGCCTCCTTCAGGAGGCTCTCCTTGCTCTGACCCGTTATGACGTAGAGGGACTTCTCTCCTTGCTTGCACCCCTCATCAACGAACTGTATGCCAAGCGTGGTCTTTCCGGTTCCAGGGGCGCCCTCGACGAACAGGAAGGAGCCGGACCGCACAGCAGAGAGGGATTCATCCAACGTAGAATCTCCGAATAGGGACATTCTGAGCCGACCGTCGTCCCGCTTATATCGGGAACGTAATATAAATGTAATTACGGACAATTAGAGCATGAGTAAACAGTAACACGTCATACAGTTTTCCGTATGCCCCTACTCACGCTCAAGTACTTCGGCGGTACAACCTTTGCGAGGAACACGAGGTCTGAGACCTTCCATAAAGTGTGGCCCTCTTCTACCATCCTCTTGGCGTCGATCTCTAGAAGTACTATATTGGTTCCGTGTCTGCGCGCCACGATTAGAGCGTCCCTCGGGTTAGTCGTCAAGTGGACGAACCTCCTGCTCATGGGCCTCAGACCCTCTCTCAGGATGTTGCGGAGCGCCTCTTCCGTCGTGCCGTGATACAGCACGTCTGGGACGTCTCGAGTAGGCTCTCCCACTGGCTCCACGGGCACGCTATGCCCGTACGTCGCTCTGATCCTGTTCCCTCTCACCTCGAATCGGCCCTTGGGGTCTAGCTCGACGACCTCGAGGATGTGCTCGGGTCTCACCCACGATAGCCCTCTGAGCCTCGATATCCTCCTGGCCAGCTCGGGGATGTCGACGTCAGCGAACCCCTCCCTGTCCAGCCTCACGCCGACGAACTCTGGCTTGTGCCTCAGTATGAGGCTCAGAAGCTTGCTCAGCCGACGTCTCCTCCTCTCGTCGAGCGCAGGCACTCGGCGGCACCCGCTCGAGTTCCTGAGGTCAGCGGATTTTTTAACGGCGCCGACGGGCCAGCTGAATAGAATGCTCATGGGAGGGCCCCGAGCGTGCGTAGAGGCAATCCAGGCAGGGACGAACTCAGGAGGAACACGATTGTCATGGGGGCGACTTGGGCGCTCATGGC
>DRBY01000028.1 GCA_011042755.1 Thermoproteota archaeon
GCTCTCTTGGCGCACTACTACCTCCAGAAGAATCCTGGGGCTACCGTGGTGTTTGACGCGTCCTCCTCGATGGCGGTCAAGGAGGTCGTTGAATCGATGGGCGGGCGCGCCGTAGAGAGTAGAGTGGGCAGCGCATTCATCAAGCAGGCCATGGCGGAACACCGTGCGACACTCGGCGGAGAGCGGAGCGGGCACCTCTACTTCTCAGAACTGGGGTGCATGGATGACGCGATATTCGCCACGCTCAGAATGGCTGAACTTGCATCGTCCGTCGATTCTCTCTCGGAGTTAGTTGACTCCCTTCCCAAGTACGAGTCGGTCTCTCTGTCGGTGGAGTGCCCTGACGAGAAGAAGCGCCAGGTCGTCGGCGCCGTTGCGAACAAGCTTGAGTCTATAGCAGACTCTGTCTCTAGGATAGACGGGGTCAAGGCCTACTTCGGAGGGGCTTGGGTGCTCGTCAGAGCGTCCAACACCCAGCCCCTGGTGAGAATAACGGCCGAGGGGAGGACGAAACGGGAGGCAACGCGTCTCCTGAGGGTCGCCCTAGAGGCGCTGAGGGAGGCGGGGTGTGGATGAGCGGGGACCTGTTCTCTCTGAAGCCTATCGTCGTTCGGGCTGTTGAGGTGAGGACGCGTTCAGGCGTCAGGCTTAAGCCCCTCGTGGACCATCCCGGAGCCGTGGTAATCGTGCCAGTTCAGAAGGGCGAGGTGTACCTGATACGGCAGTGGAGGTACGCCGTGGGTGAAGAGCTGATTGAGGTTCCCGCGGGCACGCTGGAGCCGGGGGAGGAGCCAGACAAGACGGCCGTCAGGGAGCTGAGGGAGGAGGCCGGGCTCGAGGCGGGCAGGTTGATCAAGTTCTACGAGGCCTACTCCATCCCGGGGTACGGGAACGAGCTCATGCACTTCTACATAGCGACGGACCTCAGGGAGGTAGGCCAGCGCCAGGAGGAGGACGAGGAGATTACAGTACTAAGGGTCTCGCTCGACGAAGCCATCAGAATGGTTGAAGACAATAGGATCAGAGACCTGAAGACGTCGCTAGCCCTGCTCATGGCGGAGAGAATCCTTCGGATGGGTCTACTGGATGTCAACTAACGCCTCGAAGATCTCCTCGAGGTCCCTAGCCAAGATCCACTCTACGGCCGACCTCATGTCTGGGGTTCTCTGGATGGCTGACAGTACCGCGTCCCTGACTCGCAGCCTCGCCGCCTTTCCCGTCTTGGTATTGCGAAATTCCACCTCGATCCCATCGCCCTCTAAGACCTCTATGTTTAGTTTGCCCATCGTGCACCTCGATGAGCACTGAACTCCGTCCACGAAGCATGTGTACGGTCTCCGAAGTGGGACCCTCACCGTAGCTCTCAGGTCGAGCTCCGTCTCTGGCTTCAAGAAGTTCACGGCAAAATCACCGGCCAGATAACCTAGCGTCAGGTAAGGGCCGAGGTGTCCGTGGAAGCGGCCAGCCTCCTCGAGAGACAGGCGTTCGCGCATAGGTAGCACCTCTTTGCATCTCTCGTGTGAATAGTGTGGCTCCCATCGAGGGTTAAAAATCCTGCGTCACGATGCATAACTGGGCGGTGGCTTGGAGCGACTGAGCACGGGCGTGCCAGAGATTGACAAGATTCTGGCGGGGGGAATACCCAGAGGGTTCTTGGTCGCTGTGACCGGCGAGCCCGGGACAGGGAAGACCGTATTCTGCCTGCACTTCGCTTGGCAGGGCGTGAAGGAGGGTGATAAGGTAGTTTACGTCACGACAGAAGAGAGCAGAGAGTCCATCCTCAGCCAGGCCTCTCAGTTTGGGATGGACCTTGAGGAGGCGGTCAGAGAGAATAAGGCCATAGTGATAGACGCCCTCTTGGGCAGGGCTAGCGATCCGTGGTCCCTGAGGTCTCTAGATCCAGAGGAGCTCGTTGAGATAGTCCTGAAGGCGAAGAGGGAGCTGGGCTTTGGCAGGGCGCGTCTCGTCATCGACAGCATGAGCGCCTTCTGGCTCGACAAGCCGGCCATGGCTAGGAAGTACAGCTACTACGTGAAGAAGGTTCTGTCGCGCTGGGATTTCACTGTGCTGGCAGTTAGCCAGTACGCGGTGACAACTTCAGAGGCATTCGGCTTCGGAATTGAGCATGTTGCAGATGGAATTATCAGGTTCAGGAGGTTTGTGAGAGGAGGCGTCCTCCGTCGGTATCTGATTGTGGAGAAAATGAGACAGACGCCCCATGACTTGAGGATGTACGAGATAACCGTGCGAGACGGCGTGGGCCTAGTAGTCTTGGGCCCGAGCGGAGAAAGAGCAGAAGACGTATCGCTGCCGATTAAGGTGAAAGAGAAGATCCTACAGGCTAAGAGGAGAGAAGAAGAGGTTCTCTAGATTACTCCGGTCTCGGCTCTGCGGTAGATGCCGATCAGCCCGAGGTAACTCAGCGTCGCTCCCGCTACGGCCGCCAAGAAGGCCGCGAATACGCTGATCATGTCCGGAGACTTCCACTCCATGACCATTGCGAGGGACAGCAAGAAAGACGCGAAGAGCAGGGTCAAGCCCAGCAGGGCTAACCTAATGGCTCTAGGCGATAGAGCCTCGGGGGGAGGGGTAGAGACGATAAAAAAGGGTTTGAGGGAGCCCAACTTATTGGATCCTCCCCCTACCTCTTCGCGTAAAGGTGGCACGCCACCCAGTGTCCTGGCTCTACCTCGATCAGCTCAGGCTCCTCCTTGTCACACGGCTCGAACCTGTAGGGGCAGCGCGGGTGGAACCTGCAGCCCGGCGGTATGGCGGCGGCGCTCGGGACCTCTCCCTTGATTGGTATCTCCTTTATCACGTCCTTCATGCTCGGATCTGGCTCAGGAACGGCCACCAGCAGCGCCTTCGTGTATGGGTGCAGCGGGTTCTCGACCAGAGTGTCGCAGTCCGTCATCTCCATTATCTTGCCGAGGTACATTATCGCAATCCTGTCGGAGAAGTACCTAGCGGTAGAGAGGTCGTGCGTGATGTACAGGTAGGTGAGCCCGTACTTCTTCTTGACCTCGTCCAGCAGGTTGAGGATCTCGGCCCTGATGGACAGGTCAAGCATTGAGACGGGCTCGTCGGCCACAATGAACTCTGGGTTCAGTATCAGGGCCCTAGCTATGGCCACCCTCTGCCTCTGACCGCCGGATAGCTGGTGCGGGTACCTCCCCAAGAACTCCTCTGGCGGCACCATCCTGACGCTCTCTAGCGCCCTTATGATCAGCTCCTCCCTCTCGGCCCTAGTCTCACCGATCCCTGCGAGTATCAGCGGCTCCTCGAGGACGTTGTAGACCCTGAACCTCGGGTTGAGGGAGCCGTAGGGGTCTTGGAAGATTATCTGAACCTTCTTTCTGTACTCCTTCTCCTCCTCCCTGCTCAGGGTGGTTATGTCTACTCCATTGAAGTATATCTTGCCGGAAGTGGGCTCGATCAGCTTCACTATGAGGCGTCCCGTCGTGGTCTTTCCGCAGCCGGACTCTCCGGCCAGCGCAAAGACCTCTCCCTTGTATATCTCAAATGATATATCATCCACGGCCTTGACGCATCTGGGGGGCTTGCCCTTCAGGAACTCAACGATCGACCTCCTCAGGGGGAAGTACTTCTTTAGGCGCTCAACCCTGATTACCGGCTCGGGCAGACCCATCACCTCCTAGCGAACAAGTGGCAAGCTACGTGGTGTCCTGGCTCTACCTCGATCAGCTCTGGCTCTTCCTTGTCGCAGAGTTCGAACCTGTAGGGGCAGCGCGGGTGGAACCTGCAGCCCGGCGGTGGATGTATGAGGTTGGGGGGTGCCCCCGGTATGAACTCGAGCCTCTGTTTCTTCTGCCTCAGTCTAGGTATCGCTCCCAAGAGCTTCTGAGTGTACGGGTGCTTCGGGCTGAGGTATACCGACTCCGACGGTCCGATCTCTACGATCTTGCCCGCGTACATTATCGCCAGCCTGTCGGCTATCTCGGAAATCACGGCGAGGTCGTGAGAGATGAAGATTATCGACAGGTTAAGCTTCTTCTTCAGCGACTTCATCAGGTTGAGTATCTGCGCCTGCACTATCACGTCCAGAGCCGTGGTTGGCTCGTCGGCAATGACCACATCGGGGTGCTCCAGCAGGGCCATCGCGATGACGGCTCTTTGCTTCATACCTCCGCTGAGCTCGTGGGGATACCTCTTTGCTATGCCTGGCTCTAGGCCCACGAGTTCTAAGTGCTCTTTCACTCTCTCCAGGGCTTCCTCCTTGGATATCCCGTGGTGATATATGAGGGGTTCAGAGAGCTGATCGCCTATCGTCAGGACTGGGTTGAGCGAGTTCATCGCTCCCTGGAAGATCATGGAGATCTTCTTCCACCTCACCTCTCTCCTCAGCTCGTCGTCCGGAAGGCCGACGACCTCTATGCCGTCTATCTTTATGCTGCCATCCACGATCTTGCCGGGCGGCGGTAGGAGGTTTATCAGGGAGAACCCCAGCGTGCTCTTTCCGCAGCCGGATTCTCCGGCCAAGCCCAGGGACTCTCCTCTGTCAAGCTCGAAGGAGATATTGTCTACAGCCTTAACAGAACCTCTGCTCGTGAGGTAGTACGCCTTCAGGTTCCTAACTTCTAGCAGGGCCATATTCAGCACCTCACAGCGTCTTCATCTTCGGGCTCAGTATCCTATTCAGGGCGGCTCCTATCAGAGCGAAAGAGAGCCCCATGAGCGCTATGGCCAAGCCAGGAGGTATGACCCACCACCACATCCCGTGCAGGGTTGCAGCGGAGTTCTGAGCATCGTGCAGTATCTGTCCCCAAGTAACCCTGCTCACGTCTCCCAGTCCTAGGAAGGACAGTCCGGCTTCGAGCAGCACGTAGCCGGGGACTCCTAGCGCTATTGATGCGAAGACGTACGGCAGGATCTGAGGCATCATGTGCCTCAGTATTATCCACCTGCCGGTAGCTCCGAGAGCCCTCGCAGCCTCGACATACGGCATCTCCTTGAGCTGGAACCCCATGCTCCTGACGACTTTGGTGGTACCCGGCCAGGAGAATAGGGTCATCAGTATGATGACGGGCCATATGGTCGGCTTGTAGAACTCGAAGATTATGATCAGGAGTGGCAGAACTGGTATCGAGGCAACTATCTCGGCGATCCTCTGCATTGCCTCGTCGGTCCAACCGCCGAAGTAGGCGCTGGCTACTCCGTAGATTACTCCAATCAGGGTAGTCAGGACGGAGCTAACGATTCCAACCGCCAGAGACACTCTCGTGCCCCACACGAGCCCGGCGAAGAGGTCTCTCCTCAGCGTGTCTGTGCCCAGGAGACCGTAAACCCTCCCGGCCACGATGAGGCTAACGTTTGATATTGTGTCCTGAGGGTTGAAGGAGTAGATCTTCGCAGTAAAGACGTAAGTTCCCTTGAGGGGTTCGGCCTGCTCTGCGCTCATAATGCCGGGCTGGGCCTTGGAGAACAGTATCTGCAGCGGGTCTATCAGCTGGTACTCGACGCTCGCGGCCACCTCCTCTGACTCGAACTCTCTGGCGAAGCCCACTAGCCTCGACTTGAAGTCCTTCAGCGAGGAGATGAGCAGCCTGTTCTGGCCGCCGACTCCAGTGACGGCGAGCTTCGTTGCCACGAGATCGATCGTCCTGTTGTCAGGCCTGGTGACCGTGAGAGACAGCGTGGGTGGGGTGTTGGGATCCGAGACATTGAGCGAGAGGAGCAACATCAAGTCTGTCGGGTGGATGTCGTAATCGAACTCGTACTCGAATGCGTAGGTTACCTCCACGATGTTCCCTATCTGCCTAGTGTCCGTCTTGGCGGGATACAGTATTGCGTGCGGGGGCTTCTTCTTCGCAGAGAACAGGTTGACCCATTCTGGTGGAACCGCCCTGGGGAGGTTCTGCCAGTAGGTCACATCCCTCCAGTGCGTGTTGACTTCAGACGGAACTATGAGCGGGGCGGCTATTGCTATGATTATGAAGAATAGCAGGAGGCCTAGCCCCACTAGACCGCTCTTCTCCCTCCTGAACTCAAACCAGAAGTCGGAGAGGCTAGCCTTAAGGTCGACCCAACGCATTCATCCTACCTCCCTGCTCTTCACACGACCACTTGCGCACCTACCTTGACCCTCGGATCGAGCAGGCCGTAGATCAGGTCCATCACGACCAGCGAGGCCTGGTACAGGATTATGCTGAAGGTCGTGTTGCCTAGCAGTACTGGGACATCGTGCTCGGCCAAGGCTATCCAGTAGAGCCTACCCATGCCCGGCCAGTTGAAGACGATCTCTGATATCATGGCTCCTCCTAGCGAGCCCAGCAGCATAAACACCATCATGGTGACTATCGGGGGAGCCGAGGCCCTCAGAACGTGCTTGTACAGAACCTTCCTCTCGGGCACTCCCTTCGCTCGGGCCGCCATCACGTAGTCCTCCTGGAACTGGCTTAGCACGACGCTTCTAGCAGTGTACGCCCAGCCTCCGAAGCTCACCAAGACGGCAGTCGACACGGGGAGAACCACGTGGTACAGAATGTCGAGAAGTCGCTCCAAAGTTCCCTCTGGTGGCGGGATTGAGGTCATTCCGCCAGAGGGGAGAAGCCCCAAGTAGTAGGAGAAGAATATTATCAGGAGCATGCCGACCCACCACATGGGGAAGCTGTACGTGATTAGAGCGAACACTGAGAGGCTCTTGTCCAGCATGCTGCCGGCCTTCTGAGCGGCCTTGAGGCCCAGCAGCAGCCCCACGATGGTGACTATTATGGTGGCCGTGGTGAACAGGAGTATAGTCCTTGGCAGAGCCTCCAGGATTATCCTGGAGACGTCGCTGGTGCCCGTTGCCGACCTGAGCGTGTGAGACTTCCCCATGTTGAGTTTAAGTTGATCTAATGCCCTTCTTATCGCCCTTTCTAATAGGGGCTTGTCGAGACCGTACCTCTTGTACAGGATCTCCTTCTGTGTCCGGTACCAGATCTCTCTCGCCGTCTTGTTTACTGAGAACACTTTGAGGAGTTCTGGATCCTTCATCTTGGCGGCGAGCTCCTCCTCGATTTGGGCCTTCAACTCCTTCTCTGCCACGCTGGAGAATATCAGTGAAACCAAGAAGGTGGCAATGACCAGCACTAAGATCGCGTTAAGGATACGCACTACTATGTACCTGCCAAATCCCACTGAAGCACCCCCCAGCCAACGAGGCCAGCCACGACCAACGTATAAAAAGTGAGACCCATCAAAAACAAAACCCGCTAGGACGAGAAGTACAAAAAAGAAAAGGAAAGAAGAGAGGCTGCGTGGTCTCTTCTCCGATCACTCTGACTTCTTTCTGAGCAGGAGTATCGCGGCCACGACTATGATGATGACCACGATCACTCCGCCAATCAGGGCCCAGTTCGGCCCGGTGGGCGGAGGAGCGGTCGTGGGCGGCGGAGTCGTCGTCGGCGGAGCAGTCGTCGGCGGAGGCGCGGGCACGGTGAGCACGATCTCCACAGAGGAGGTTCCAGTTATCAAGGAGGAAGTCTTGCCGGCCAGCACCTCTATCGTGTAGGCGCCCTCGGGCTTGCCC
>DRBY01000034.1 GCA_011042755.1 Thermoproteota archaeon
GTGTCCAATATGTCGTTAGAGGTGACCCCAAAGTGCACATACTCACCCAGCGGCCCAACGGCCTCAGATAAGGCCAGGACGACCGCCATGGTCTCGTGTTTGACTTGTCTCTCGAACTCGACGATTCTCTCTAAGTCGACCTTGCACTCTCTGACGGTTCGTTCTATTGCCTCCGCAGCCTCCTGAGGTATTAGGCCCACTTCTGCCTCCGCTCTGGCTAGGGCAGCCTCAACCTGCAGCATAAGCCTGTATCTATTCTCTACCTCGAAGATCTCTCTCATCTCGGGCGAACCGTATCTGTACTCTATCGGATGTACGGGCAAGGGGTCACCTCTCTAAGAGGGCCTTCGCCTCTCTTATGATATTCTCTGCCAACTTAGATCCTATGCCAGGGATCCTCTGAAGCCTCTTGGGATCCGCTGATGCAAGATCTGAGAGTGTGCGATAACCTGCCTCGTAGAGAGCCCTAGCCCTCCTCCTGCCGACACCTAGCACAGCCGTCAGTTGAAGTAGCTCCGGCTTAACGCCAACTTTCATCCTAGCCGAGAGCTGCCTCAGGTACCTAGCCTCCCTAACCTTGCCGAATAGCCTAGCTATCTCGGAGAACGCGTAACTGAGCCAGGTAGCAACTTCAGTGAAACTCCTGAGATCTCCGGGCTCCACTCCGTAGGTCTCCTCGATGAGAGCCTCGGGCGCCTCATTCAGCCACGCCCTCAGAACTGCCGCCATCTTTACTGCAGAGAACCAGTTCACGGCGATTTCTATTGGGAGTTCTTCGGGAGGGAGTAAGGGTTCTAGTTCCTCTAGGATCTCCTCTATCCTCTCAGACTCACGCGCGCGAATGGCCACTCGATACATGTCTGGGAGGAGCCCGATTAGATGGAGGACAGAGATTTCCAATTCGCCTTCTCCAACAGAGGGCATTCTCTCCAGCCCTCTTGCCATCATAACGGCAGACACGGGGTCTATGTAGAGCTGTGAGGTTCTAACTCCAAACCTAGTAGCTGCCAAGCGTCCACCCGAGGTGCTCTCCACGAACCCCTCTCTGATCAAGAAATCCAATGATGAGGGTATTAGGCCGGATACGGCGTGTTCTCCTCTCTCAATGTACAATAACGTCTTCTTAACGAAGTCTGCTAGGTCCGAGGGCTTTACTGGAGATCTCAGAACTATCAGAGAGAGCAAGTGCGTCCTGAATTTACTTGGGTCATCTAGCTTTGACGTTATGGGCTCTAGATTGTCTGCTGCATAGATTGTTAGGAGCTCCTCAGCTTCTCTCCTGCTTGATGCTAGGACTATAGCCTCTCCGATCTCGTCAAAGCCAGGCCTACCTGCTCTACCTGCCATTTGATGGAATTCCATTACAGATATGGGAGCAGACCTTCCCTTCGTTCTGTCGTACCTCTTGTGACTCTTTATGATGACCGTTCGCGCTGGCAGGTTTACGCCAGCCGCTAAAGTTGGAGTGGCCGCTATTGCCAGCAATATTCCCCTACGAAAAGCCTCTTCTATTTTGACGCGAGCGCCGTGACTTAAACCAGCGTGATGAAAAGCCGCTCCTCTCCTGACGACCTCGGCTAGCCTCTCTATCACCCTTGACTGCGGCTCCTCCTTCAGGATAGATTCTGCAAGAGACTGGGCCGCTTCCCTATCAAATCGAACTAGAGTGGACGATATGGCCCTAGCTATCTTCGAGGCGCCGGCTACAGCCGACCTCCTCGTCGGGTAGAATACTATCGCCTGTCCACCGCTGGCTATGGTTCGCAGGGCCAAGTCTACTTCAGGGATGCCTGTTGCCTTGTGGATCTTCTCATCTCCCCGGTCGGACCATAATATTCGACCAACCCCATACGCGTAAGCTCCGACGCGGAGAGGCACAGGCCTCCAGCCGACAGCTACCGGCTCTGCTTCCAGCCAGCTAGATATCTCTTCTAGGTTGCCTATAGTCGCGCTTAGAGCTATCCTCCTGACTGAGGGGTTCGCGTCCATCAGCTTTGCAATGGTCATTTCAATTGTGGGACCCCTCTCAGCGTCGTGGACGAAGTGGATCTCATCGAAAACCACCGTAGTCAGCGCGCTAATCCAGGAAGGCCCGTGCCTAAGTATTGAGTCCAGCTTCTCGTACGTCGTGATGATTAGGTCATGCCGCCCCAGAGGCTCCTCTGATGAGTCGTAGTCTCCCACAGAAACTCTGACAGAGAAGCCTAGACTGCCATACCTCCCCTTGAACGAGTTGTACTTTTCCGAAGCTATAGCGCGAAGTGGAACCACGTAGACCGCCTTGCCCCCCTTGAGCAGGTCGTTCACCATCGCCATCTCGGCTGCCAGCGTCTTTCCGCTTGCTGTTGGAGACGCTAGTACGAAATTACCGCTTGTAACGAGTCCTCGCTTAGCTACCTCCTCTTGCGGGGGAAATAGCCTTGTTATTCCCCACTTGTTGAGCACATCAGCGACGTGTTCTGGCAGCAATTCTCTCAAGTCCATCTGTGGATCCCTGACGACCCCTACGGACGGGCTGCAGGCTTTAGGAAGCCTGGCCTAGGTGAGTATATCAGCCCGTTCTCTTTCAGCACTCTGATCTCACGCTTGATTACGGGTTTCTCAATCTGAAGTACTTCAACTGCTGATCTGATGAATTCTTCTTCAGACACCATTCTAGATTCAGCCTTTGCAGCCATCTCGTTCAGTAGTTTCAGTAGCTCCTCCCTCCTCTTCACGGCAGACATGAACGGGCCAACCATGACCCCGCTTATGTCGTACACGCCAGCTACGACGTCAAGGCCCACTTCACTTAACATCTCCCTCATCAACTCAACGGCCACTCTTGCATCCTCTTCCGTAACGTATGACCTCAGAAACATCCTGGCGCGGGCTTCAGCTAGGCGTATCAATGCCTCAAGCTGCCGCGCCGTCAGAGGGATTGGTAAGGGCCCCTCAGTCTCAGCCGACAACTTTCCTACCTGCCTCCTCATCTCGAGGTAGAACTCTTTAATCACCCGTGAGGCCTCCTCGGTCATTTGAGGACGGACTCTCTGCTTCGCATACGCTATGTACTTCTTCAAGAGATCTGGCGGTATAGCGGGCTCAACGCTTGGGTTGGTGCCCATCCTGGCCCGAAGTATGTGGCCTGCAACGCCCGCGTCTAGATCTTCTTGAGGCTCATCCCTTATGAGGAATATGAGATCAAATCTCGATAGTATAGTGGCAGGGAGATTGATGTTCTCAGCGGGACTTCTGAGGGGGTCGTACCTTCCGTATTTAGGATTCGCCGCAGCTATTATCGTCGTCCTTGCGTTCAGCGTCGCTACTATCCCCGCTTTTGCTATCGAGATAGTTTGCTGCTCCATCGCCTCGTGGATCGCTCGCCTGTCGTTCTCATTCATCTTGTCGAACTCATCGATGCAGGCTACACCTCTATCTGCAAGTACCAATGCACCCGCCTCCAGAGTCCAACCGCCGGTGGTGGCGTCCCTCACAACGGCGGCTGTGAGGCCAGCCGCTGTGGCTCCCTTGCCCGTGGTGTAAAGCCCCCTCGGCGCTATCTGAGCGGTGTACTTCAAGAGTTGACTGTTGTGTATTACGAACCCGTTTGCTACAAAGTTCCGGTTGTTGGGCACCTCTATGTCGTACACCCACCCGTCCCCGTGAACAACCCTGATAGAGGCTATCTCGTCCCATGCTATGTCAGATTCGGCTAACATCCGGAGGTAGGCTAGCTCTCGCCGTATCTCTCTGTTCGCTGGGAAGGGGCCTAGGTCCCTAGCAGCCTTCTCCAGTTCTTCGAGCGCCACTCTTAACCGGTTCCTGGGGATGTGAGAGAGACCCTTCTCGTATCTGATGAGTGTGGGCGTCGGTATCCCGATCTTAGATCTAGGAACGCCCAAGTTCTTCCTCAGCTTTGACAGCAGCGCGCCGACGTAGGGTATCCTGTCAGCCTGGTCGTCGGCCTTCTTCTGAGCAGCCGCCTTTACCAATGGTTCTGGTACCGGACCACCCTCAGCCAAGGACTTTCGGAGAATGTCGGCCTGGGCTGGCGATATCAAGAGCCGGAAGCCTGATTTTGATCTCGTGATCTTAGGATGCGTCACGCCAAGTCGCGTGAGTATTAGCCTAATTTGGTGGAGTATCCGAGCGTTCCTCGCTAGTATAGCAGCGCGCTTAGACTTCTGCAGGTATGAACCTTCGACCGAGCAGTACCCTCTCAGGAATCCACGAAGCACGGGTAGATCTGCTGATATCAGCCACTGAGGAATTTCCCTAGCTTGTGGATGATGTCTCAGAGTAGGCAGCAGCGAGAATAAGTCGCTTGCAACATTCCTCTTTAGTCGAACAGTCGCATGGAGGGCAGCGCTGTGCGCCTCGAGTTTTACAGGTCCTAAAGGTTCAGCTAGTTCCTTGAAGCGATCTGCTAAGCTTGCTGGGAGCATCAGGCGGAGGAAGAGCCTACCACGCTCTTCAGAGAACCTCGCCCTAGGAAGCACCATGCCTATCAATTCGGCTGTGTTCTCGTCGGGCGTCAGAGTGCTTGTAACCGGCGGCTGAACCTCTGAGGGCTGGAAGTTTCCGATCACGGCAACGAACATGCCTCTTTTCAGCTCGCTGGCTGGCAGAAACCTCACATAGCCATCCCTACCTATCGTAAGAAATGGGTGGGTTCTCGTTACCCTGATTCTCAACCCGCTCTTTGTCTTGATCTCAAGTAGGTCACTATTTTGGGTTCTCTTGGCTGCCACGGTGGGGGCAGCCCACTCTAAGGAGAGCGACGAGGTCATAGAGAGAACACGGGACTCTAGGGGGCTTATGAACCCATCTGGGGTCTCTGCAGTCTCTCCCTCCTTTATCAACCTATCCGCGCGGACTAAGCCATCAGATGTGAATACCAGCGTGTCGCCAGATATGCACTTCGCCGTTCCCGGATCGCCAACAAAGAGTAGATTTATCTCTCCTCTTACCCTGGTCCCGTCCGGCAGTGTTACAGGATTTCCGCCAAACAAAGCTAGCGCAATAGCCTTCTTCTTGATTCTGTGACCATATATCGATGGGGCTATTGAGTCGATGATCTTCTCTTCCAGCTTGGGATCCTGAGATAGCTCGAGAATTTTCCTCTCATCTTCGGGTGTGATCTCTATCTTCTCGTAAACCCTAGACGGAACTTCTACGTCGTTTACCTCTAGGTATCTCTTGAACAAAATGCCGTAACCGGCATCCTCTCTCCGCTTCGCGGGTCTCAGGCTTATGACGGCTGTGAGCGTCACACGATCTCCCGGCTTAACCTCGTCAACTAGGTCGTCCAGTAGAATTGCATCCACATGTTTTGGCATGGCTCCAGGCGGGAGATCTTCTGGCCGCTCTTGGATCCTTATCAACTGCCAACTCACTAGCTCCGTTCTGTCCAAATCGCGTCTGAAGTTTGGATTTTCGCACCCTGGGCAATCCTTAGGCTTCGGCTCATTGGGGTCAGCGAAGACTACGGCCCCACAGTTTGTGCAAATGTATGCTATCTTCAAGGGCTTATCGAACACATCAGAGACTCTGATAACGATTCCAGAGATCTGCACAAATCTCCCGAGGGAGTAGGACGGTAGATCTCGTATTGCGGCCGTCGTGGGTAAGTTGAAGAACCTGACGTGAAATCTTCCCCTCGCGTAGAGTTCGAGTTCCTCTGTGGATATATCCCCGTATCGCTTGATTATTCTAGACAGAGCTTGTGAGGCTGCCTCAATATGCATCCTAGGATTAACGAGTAATTCTTTCGCGTGTTCTCTAGTGGGAAGATAGGAGAATAGATCGTCATAGTCCACCCGGAGGGACCTCTTTCGTTCTTCGATAAGCTCTGGGATTTTCTCAAAGTATTTCCGCTCTCCAGACTCATCGGTAAATGTCAATATGAAATCTTCGTATGCGCATATCAGTTCTTCTGGAATCTCCTCAGAGACCCGCATCCTCTCCCTTCTCGCCTATGAAGAGCTGCAGCCAGCGGTCGATTATAAGCCTGATCTGAGCATATACAACTCTTTCCAGTGGAGTTAACCTCTCTAGGAGCCTGGATTCCACTGCCTCAGAGTCCGTAGAGAGAACCACGTACCTGAGGGCCTTTGAGAGCCTCTTTTTCAGGAGATCTCTGCTGGTCAGGAAGAGCCTTCTAGCAGCTAGCGGGTCGGCTCCCTCCGTAGTTACCTCCTCCTTCGCCTTGAGTATCCAAGCATGGAGTGACGGAGGGACTTTAACAAGCCTGGTAGTTATCAGTTCCTTGCTTAGTAAGTTCTCCAGCTCCTTCAATCCATAAGATTCAGAGTACTCGGCTACACCCTTGGCCACCAGCTCTTCAGCCAGCCACAGAGGAACATCGATCTCTAGGCCCTTCTGGAGAAGCCAAGGAAACTTCTCAGGAAGACCCTGGATTGTCTCTCTAATCTTCACCCTGACTGTGGTGAGTTGCAGGAGCACCTCGAGCTGCTCGCTAGATAGGGTCTCTAGTAGGCCCAATGTTATCCTCGTGCATACCGGTTACCTTACTGCTAATAATTAGAGGAAGCGCTCCCCTGTTCTACGAGATGCGTGGTGACCCCATAGCAAAAGCCTACATATTCGTCAGAGAGGACAACGAGTCGGCTCTCAGACTCGCTAACAAGACGACGGAGTTCCTAGTGGAGAAGGGAGTCGAGGTCATCAGAGAGAGTGAAGAAGCACCCAAAGCCGATAGAGGTTCTGTTGTGATAGCTATCGGGGGAGATGGGACTCTATTGAAAGCTTATCACACCACGAGGGGGCGCCTGCCCATCATAGGAGTAAAGGATGGAACTTACGGCCTTCTAATGGAGCTCAACGAGAGGAATCTATTCTTCGGCCTCGAGAGATTATGTAACGGAAACTACGAGGTAGTGATCCATCCCTCAGTCGACCTTGTTGGAGCCGACATCTCCCCAGCCGTGAATGAAGTGCTGTTAGCTTGTGGTATAAGAGGCAAAGCGAGTAAAATCTCCGTCTTTATTGAAGATATTCTGATTAATAAATTCATATCTGACGGCTTAATCTTCGCAAGCCCGCTGGGAACCACGGCTTACTCTCTCTCGGTTGGGGGACCCCTCTTAGATCCAAGGGTCCACGCGCTAGTCGTGACACCCCTCGCAGCCTGGCCACCCAGCATGACAATCCCGGTAAACTCAGTAGTTCTCCCTCCGAGCACGGAAGTGACTGTGAAGTCAACTAGGAGGCTCGTGGCAATAGTGGATGGACAGGTTGAAGTACCCGTCGGGACTGAAGCCAGAGTGAGGTTAACGAGAGAGGGAGTGAGGTTCGCTCACGTGTACCGCGAGCCAGAGAGCTTTTACAGCCGGATAGTCGAGAGGGTCGGGCGGAAGGTCAATCTTTAGCCTTAGGGAAAAACCTCATATACGCACGCTGGTAGTAGAGCTGGGCGGGGGTGGCCGAGCCAGGTCAAAGGCGGCGGACTCAAGATCCGCTCCCTTAGGGGTTCGTGGGTTCAAATCCCACCCCCCGCACCA
>DRBY01000013.1 GCA_011042755.1 Thermoproteota archaeon
GCCCATAATCCAGAGGCTGGGCGACCTCATACGCGGGAGAAGGTCCACGCACTCCCGCATCTCGAGAAGCGTGGTAGAGCCGACTTTGAAGGGCGCCGTGCCCGGCGACCTGAGCTTTGTGTACCCCTACAGGTACCTCCTTGACATAATGGAGACTCTCCAGGCGCTAAACAACGTCATGCCGGGCATATACTCAGATCACACGCTGCTCTACGGGGTTGAGATAAAGCTGCACACGGCTAAACTGAGCCTGAAGAAGAATCTGGAAACCAGTGTTATCGAGGGTCTCTACGCTGGTGGAGACGCCGCCGGCGTATCGCGTGGCCTCATTCAAGCTTCTGCGTCCGGCGTGGTCATAGGGAGGGATATAGCGAAGAGATTGAGAGGGGGTCCCTGAGTTCGTTGAACCTTTTTATAGCCGGAGCGGGCAGAGGCCCCGAGCTGATGCTCAGGAGGGGTGCAAATGGCCCGTAGAGCCGTCAGGAGAAGAAAGCTGAAGGGCGTAAAGCCCAGAGTATCTCGCGGACTGCATGTGATGGCAAAGCTCAGGTGCGCCGATAATACCGGCGCGCGAATACTCCAGATCATAGGTGTAATCGGCTACAAGGGGCGAAAGGGAAGGCTCCCGTCTGCCAGCGTGGGCGATATGGTCGTGGTTGTCGTGAAGCAGGGCAAGCACGATCTGCTCCACAAGCCATTCAAGGCCGTGGTAATACGGCAGAGGAAGCCCTTCAGGAGGAAGAGCGGGCAGTGGGTGGTATTCGAGGATAACGCAGCCATACTGGTCAACGACGACGGAACGCCGAGGGGCAGCGAGGTCAAGGGCCCGGTAGCCAAGGAGGCCCTCGAGAAGTGGCCCACCCTGAGCGCGGTCTCTATGACGGTGGTGTGAGACTATGGCGCCAGCAAGGCACGTGTCGTCAAAGCCATCTAAGCAGAGGAAGTACCTCTACCAGGCCCCGCTCCATCGCAGAGCCAAGATCATGTCGGCCACTCTATCACCCGAGCTCAGAGCCAAGTATGGGCGGAGGTCCTTCCCCATCAGGACTGGCGACAAAGTGAGGATCATGAGGGGCGATTACACGGGCAGAGAAGGCAAGGTGATAGGCATAGACAGGGAGAAGTACAGGATACACATCGAGGGAGTCACCAGGAAGAAGGCGGACGGCACGGAGGTTCCGATACCAATCCACCCCTCCAAGGTCATGATAATAGAGCTGGATCTGAGTGACGAGCGCCGAAAGGCCGCTCTTGAGCGAAAGGAGGAGGCTGGTTGAATATGACGAAGAAGGGCGGGGGACGGCACCTCAAGAGGATGAAGGCTCCTGGCTACTGGCCGATAGCTAAGAGGGAGTACAAGTGGACAGTCAAGCCTCGACCCGGGCCTCACCCAATCGACAAGGGCATCCCGCTGCTGATCATAGTTAGGGACATCCTTAAGCTGGCAACGACCGCTAGGGAGGCAAGGCGGATAATTCACGAGAAGCACATATTAATCGACGGGAGGCCCGTCTACGATCACAAGTTCCAGGTAGGACTTCTCGACACTATAGCGATACCCAAGGCCGAGATCTACGCTAGGATGACCTCAGATCCCATGAAGTACCTGAAGCTGATCGACATACCCAAGGAAGAGGTGAGCCTCAAGGTCGTCAGAGTGAGGAACAAGGTTGCCGTGAGGGGAGGGAAGATCCAGCTGACTGGTCACGACGGTAGGAACTTCCTCACTGAGCCAGGCTCTGAGCTGGCCGGCGTCAGGGTCGGCGACTCGCTCCTGATCAGAGTGCCGAGCCAAGAGATAATTGACATACTGAGACTCGAAGAGGGCGCCCTTGCGCTCGTGATAAGTGGTAGAAGAGCTGGCCGAATTGGGAGAATTGAGAAGATTGGAGAGTTCGTGGAAATAAAGGACTTCGAAGATCCAAATCTGACCTACAGGGCGTTGAAGGAGAGCCTGATAGTGATAGGGAGGGAGACTCCTGTAATTAAGGTGAGGTGAGCTTCGCCATGGCGACGAAGGCAGAGGAGCTTCAGGAGGATGGATTTGAGGCTAAGTGGAAGAGCAACCCCATGCTGGAGCCCAGGCTGCTAGCAGTAACGCTCAACATAGCGGTAGGCCGGAGCGGAGAAGTGCTGGAGAGAGCTGCGAGCGTGCTGGAAGAGCTAACTGGGCAGAAGCCCGTCCAGAGACGCGCCAAGAGGACTATAAAGGAGTTCGGGATAAGAAAGAGGGAACCTATCGCCGTCTCGGTAACCGTCAGGGGTAAGAAAGCGTACGAACTCTTGGACAGGGTGGTCGAAGCCGTCGGGAGGAAGATCAAGGCGTCTTCGTTTGACGAGTTCGGCAACTTCGCCTTCGGAATCAAGGAGCACATAGAGATCCCCGGAATGAAGTACAAGGCAGAGATAGGGGTCTTCGGCATGGACGTGATAGTCACGATGGGCCGTGCAGGCTACAGGGTCGCTAAGAGGAGGCTGAAGAGGTGCAGAATACCTAGGAGGCACAGACTCACGAAGGAAGAGGCAATTGCCTATGTCAAGAAGCGCTTAAAGATCGATGTCGTGGAGGAGGAGTGAGAGGTGATTTAGTTGGCTAAGCCGAAGAAGAAGGTCAGAACGAGGGGTAAGGGTGCTTATGTCTGCAGGAGATGTGGGAGAGTGGGCTACGGCATTATTCGCAAGTACGGGCTCTACCTGTGCAGGTGCTGCTTCAGAGAGGTCGCTCCCCTAATGGGCTGGAGAAAGTACGAGTAGGGTGATCGCCATGACCAGGCTGGATCCGTTGGCCGATGCCCTCAGCGCGCTAATGAACGCCTCTAGGCTGGGCAAGAGGGAAGTAATCATCCCAGTAGCCTCAAAGCTCATCGGGCACGTCTTGAGGGTGATGCAGGAGGAGGGCTACATCGGGGAGTTCGAGTACATCGACGACGGGCGAGCTGGCAAGTACAGAGTGAAGCTGCTAGGGAGGCTCAATAAGGCAGCCGTGATTAAGCCTAGGTTCCCCGTCAAGAAGGACGAGTTCGAGGAATTTGAGAGGAGGTTCCTTCCAGCTTACAACGTCGGCGCCCTAGTCGTCTCGACGCCCAAGGGGGTTATGACGCACAGGAAGGCTAAGGAGCTAGGCATCGGAGGCGTGTTACTCGCCTACTTCTACTGAGATGAGGGAGGTGTCTGCACGGATGCCCTATCCTAAGGTCGCTGCGGTTGTGCTCACCAAGGAGGTGCCAATAGCCGAGGGTGTCGAGGTCAGCGTAGAGGGAGATCTGATCAAGGTCAAGGGCCCTCTAGGTGAGCTTGAGAAGAGATTCGATCCTCAAATGCTGGAGATCACGGTAGACGAGAATGAGAGAAAGGTTATCCTGAAGCCCTACAACCCGAGGAAGTTCCATAAGGCGTACATTGGCACGATAGCCTCTCACGTCAAGAATATGATCGAGGGGGTGACCGGGGGCTTCAGGAAGGAGATGATAATCGTATTCGCGCACTTCCCAATCAAGGTAGAGGTCGACGAGGAGAGGCGGATTGTCGTAATATCTAACTTCCTCGGGGAGAGGAAGCCGAGGTTCGCCAAGATAGTCGGAGAACACACGAAGGTTAGAGTGAGGGAGACCGCATCTATATCGAGGGAATATCGAAGGAGGATGTTGGGCAGACGGCAGCCAACATACGCCAGGCCACCAAGATCAAGAGGAAAGACCCCAGGGTCTTCATGGACGGGATCTACGTGTTAGAGGAGTGAGGGGGGATCGCAATTGGCCGAGGGAAGCGTAAAGGAACTCAGGCTCCTGAGGGAGCGCTTGAGGAAGAAGAAGCCGAGGTTCCTCAACCTAGCCAGGTGGTGGCATAAGGCCTGCGTGAAGAGCTGGAGAAAGCCTCGCGGCATTGACAACAAGCAGAGGTTGAAGTTGAAGAGCAGGCCCAAGGCCCCGACCGTGGGCTACCGCAATCCGGATGAAATCAGGGGCCTGCACCCCTCCGGGCGAAAGCCCGTCATCGTTCACAATGTGAGGGAACTCGAGTCCGTAGCCGCCGCCGGCGAACCTGTGATCATTTACATAGCCGCCACCGTTGGGAGAAGGAAGAGGTCGCAGATAGAGGAGCGAGCGAGAGAGCTGAACGTACCGCTCGCGAATTCAAGTAGGGGAGGCGAGTGAGTTGGCTGAGGAAGAAATTCGCGTGAAGAGCCTGAGTTACCAGAAAAAGCTGGCAGCCAAGATAGCTGGTGTAGGCTTAGACAGGGTCAAGATACCCCCAGAGAGAGCCGAAGAGGTCGCGCAGGCGATAACGCGGAGGGATATTGAGAATCTAATACGGTCTGGCGCCATAATAATCGAGCCAGCCAGGGGCGTGAGCAGGGCTAGGGCCAGGGCTAGGAAGAGAAGGAAGGGACCTGGAAGGAGGAAGGGAGGAAAGTACGCCGTACTGAGCAGGAAGGAGAGGTGGGTCAGGAGGATCCGGGCGCTGAGGAGGGAGCTAAGGCGTCTGAGAGATGCTGGAGTGTTGAGCAGAAGTGAGTACAGGAGGTTCTACAGGAGACTCTCGCTCTACACATCGGTGCGACACCTGAGGTTCGCCCTCGAGAAGGAACTGAAGTTGTCAGAAAGGGAGGTTGGGGGAAGTGGCTAGATCTGGAAGATACAAGGTCAAGTTTAGGAGGAGAAGAGAGGGGAAGACGGACTATAGGAAGAGACTTGCGCTCCTTAAGAGCGGACTCCCTAGGCTCGTGGTCAGAAGGACGAATAGGCACATAATCGTGCAGGTCATGGAGTACGTTCCAAACGGAGACAGGGTGCTAGCTTACGCCTTCTCGAAGGAGTTACGGAAGTTCGGCTGGGAGTACTCCCTGAAGAGCACGCCAGCTGCCTATCTAACCGGTTACCTCGCTGCCCTGAGGGCGAAGAAGGCTGGCGTGGAGAGGGCCGTTCTAGACCTTGGGAGGCAGGCATCGACGCCCGGATCTAAGCTATACGCTGCCCTGAAAGGAGCACTTGACGCCGGGTTGGAGGTTCCCCACGGAGAGGAGATACTCCCGAATGAGAGCAGGATTCGAGGCGAGCATATAGCGAGCTGGGCGGCCACTCTCAGGGAGGAGAACCCTGAGTTCTATGAGAGACAGTTCTCAGACTATATCAGGCGTGGGGTTGACCCCACCACCATCCCGGAAGTGTTCGAGCAGGTCCTGGAGCGGATAAAGCAGTTGAACGGGGTCGAGCCAGAGGGCGGAGCCTTAAAGGTAGGAGAGGAGGGAGCTAGCTGATGAGCGCGCTGGAGGGTGAATGGGTCCCACGCACAAAGTTGGGTAAGCTAGTCGCGGAGGGGAAGATCAGGTCAATAGACGAGATACTGAGGCTAGGGGTTCCAATAAAGGAGCCTGAGATAGTCGACACGCTGCTGCCTGGGCTGAAGGAAGAGATCATAGAGGTCAGGAGGGTACAGAGGCAGACCGACGCTGGAGAGCTCACTCAGCTCAGGATAGTGGTCGCGGTGGGAGACGGTATGGACTACGTGGGAGTTGGCAAGGGAAAGGGTAAGGAGTTCAGAGATGCTCTGTTCGACGCGGTAAGAGACGCTAAGCTGAACATAGTGAAGGTCAGGAAGGGATGCGGCTCTCTAGAGTGCATGTGCGGGAGACCACACTCCATACCGGCTAGGGTCATAGGCAAGTCTGGATCCGTCAGAGTTACTCTGATGCCAGCCCCCAGAGGGCTGGGGCTAGTGGCCAACGAGGTCGCCAAGGTGGTCTTGAGCTTAGGCGGCATCAAGGACATAAGAGTCTTCTCGAGGGGCGAGACGCGAAACAGGATGAACTACGCATACGCAGTTCACGATGCTCTCAGGAGACTGCTCCTCATGAACCTACCGACCGACTGGCGAGAAGTCAGAGTACGCTCAACAGAAGCGAGTCATTTATAATCCGCCTGAAGTCTCTGCCGAGAGGCGGGCCGCAGGCGCTGCCGGGCGCTCGATGGGGCCTCGCCACTTGAGGTGGGGGTTATGTCCGGCAAAGGATCTGAGGGTAAACCCCTGATAGTGGTTGTTAGGATAAGGGGCCGAGTGGGCGTGAGACCAGACATCAGGCAGACGATGGATATGCTCCACGTCAGGCGGAAGTTCTGGGCGACCGTAGTTCCCGCTAGCGACAGCTTCCTGGGCATGCTGTTCAAGGTGAAGGACTACACTACGTACGGGGAGATCAATAGAGAAACCCTCGTGGAGCTTCTCAGGAGAAGGGGCGAACTCAAGGCGGGAGGGAAGCTAACGGACGAGTGGCTCCGCCAGAACACGGAATTCCAAAGTATAGAAGAGCTGGCAGATGCAATGCTCTCAGGGAAGGTTAAGCTCAATAAGCTCGGCTGGCTCAAGCCGTACTTCCGGCTACACCCACCCAGCGGGGGATTTAAGAGGACGACCAAGAGGGGCTGGAGGGACGGCGGAGAACTGGGCTACCGCGGCAGCGCGATAAATGAGCTCCTGAGGAGGATGATGTGAGATGGGCATCCCGAGAAGGAGGAAGAAGAGTAGGAAGATGAGGGGCAGCAGGCTCCACGGCTACGGCCTGCAGAGGCAGCACAGGAGGAGTGGCAGGAGAGGTGGGTTCGGCAAGGCTGGAGGACACAAGCACCTCTGGACTTGGTACACGACTTACTGGCCAGATTACTTTGGTAGAGGCAGGAGGGGGCTCAAGAGACCGAGAGCCGTTGTTAGAGAGGTACTGGGAATCAACGTAGGCGAGCTAGAGAAGAGGCTCAGCGAACTGGAGCAGATGAGCGCCGTCGTGCGAAGGGAAGACGGCACAATCGAGATTGATCTCACGAAAACGCCCTACGAGAGGGTTCTCGGTAGGGGTACCGTATCAATGCCCTTAATCGTTAAGGCTCATAGGTTCACAAAGAAGGCAGCGGCCAAGATAGAATCCGCGGGGGGCAAGGCCGTCCCAGTTGAGGGGGTGGGTGAGTGAGTCTCTTCCGCAGGATTATTGCTGCCGTGAATAGAGTAATACCCGAGGTAGAGAAGCCCAAGCAGAGGCCTAGCCTCAAAGAAAGGATAGGCTGGACCGCGATTGTCCTGTTCATCTACTACATACTGACGCAGATCCCCCTGTACGGCGTAGAGACGCCAGCCGTCGACTTCCTCCGGGAGTTTCGTGTGATCTTCGCGGGAGCCTCTGGAAGTATAGTGGAGCTAGGTATAGGACCTGTGGTCACCGCTGGAATAGTTCTCGAGCTTCTAGTCGGTAGCAAGATAATCCCGCTAGATCTGACAGACCCCGAGAACAGGAGATACTTCCAGCAGGCCCAGAGAGTAGCCGCGCTGGCATTCATATTCTTGGAGAACGCTGCATACGTCCTCGGAGGGAGGTACGGCAGGGTTCCAGCGGAGATCCCGTGGAACCTAGCCACAGTGGTGATCGCCCAGCTAGTCCTCGGTAGCTTCCTGCTGATGATGCTAGACGACCTCGTTAGCA
>DRBY01000074.1 GCA_011042755.1 Thermoproteota archaeon
GCCTAGTCATGGAGGCGGCTAGGCAGGCTCTCCTGCTAGCCGCCTTATCTCTACCAAAGCAGAGGTCTATAGACCTCATAGGGGACAAGCTCGGTCTGAGCAGGGCTGAGAGGGTAGCTGTTGAGAGGCTCGTTCGGTGGCCTGGGGAGGCCGTGGCATCGGCGGTCAAGAAGGTTCCGGCAGAGGCGGCCAGAGGGAGGGACATCGGGGTTGACGGCCACAATGTCCTGATCACCGTGGAGGCTATGCTGATAGGCGAACCGGTCTTCCTGTGCTCGGATGGCTTCTTGAGGGATCTAAGAGGGGTATTCTCGAGTTACAAACCATCTGAAGTGACTCCAGACGCCCTAAGGGAGATTGCAAGGGTTCTCAAGGAGATAGGGCCTCGCAGGGTCGTGATAGTCTTTGACGAACCCATGAGCCGCAGCGGAGAGCTGGCCGCCTTGACCAGGCAGGTCTTGTCTGAGTTCAAGCTTGCTGGCGACTCTCTGACCCACAAACATGTGGATACGTTCGTTGCTTCGCATGACGTGGCAGCTAGCTCGGATGTAGCGGTTATTGAGAAGGCCAAGTGCGTTTTAGATATCCCGGAACTCGTCGCTAGGCGAAGGGGCCTTGAGCCTAAGGTTATCTGGTAGCTCCACCCCTCAGGGTTCGGTGATCTCATGCCACCAGCGCTTCCGTGGACTGTGAGACTGGAAGAGGATAATGTAGTTCTGATAGATCAGACGGCTCTACCGACGGAGCTAAAGTTCGTGGAGTGTAGCGACGTTGAGTGCGTTGCTCGAGCGATTGAGACGATGGTGGTGAGGGGCGCGCCGGCAATTGGCGCCACGGCCGCCTTTGGCCTGGCTCTAGCGGCCATGCACTCTAAGGCCACCGATCCCAAGGCCTTGCTAGAGGAACTCAAGGTGGCGGCCGAGAGGCTCAGGAAGACGCGGCCAACCGCAGTGAACCTCTTCTGGGCCATAGATCGAGTTATGTCCGCGGCCGTGAAGGCAGCCGACTCAGGCTCAGCAGATGCCATAAGGGAGAATGTGGTCAAGGAAGCCAAGGCCATAGCTCAAGAAGATGTGGATGCGAATATGGCCATAGGGAGGCATGGCGCGGAGCTAATAGACGATGGAATGACTATAATGACGATCTGCAACGCTGGAACGCTAGCTACGGTCTGGTATGGCACTGTCACGGCTCCAGTCTATACGGCCTGGGATCAGGGAAAGAGGTTCTCCGTGATAGCTCTCGAGACCAGGCCCGTGCTCCAGGGAGCTAGGTTGACGGCGTATGAACTCCATGCGGCCGGCATACCGGTGACCCTGATCGTGGACGGCGCCGCCGCTCACACGATGAGGGAGAAGGGCGTAGACCTAATCTTCGTGGGAGCAGACAGAATACTGGCAGACGGTACCGTGTACAACAAGATAGGGACGTACAGCCTAGCCTTGGCGGCCAGAGCTCACGGAATTCCGTTCTTCTCAGTCGCTCCAACAAGCACATTCGATTTGAAGTCGACCAGATCCGATGTCAGGATAGAGGAGAGGAGTCCCGACGAGGTCACACACGTTCGGGGAGTGAGGATAGCTCCAGAGGGCGTGAACGTATTCAATCCGGCGTTCGACATGACTCCTCCAGAACTCCTCACTGGGATAATAACCGAGAAAGGAATCCTATATCAGCCCTTGAAGCTGTCTATAGCCAGAACTCTCGGAACGCATTAACCTACGCCTTCACGAGTACATCGTGAATCTGGGCAAGGCTCGTCAGGACCGGCGCGCCAACAGGCTCCTGTGGAGGATTCCGCCTAGCCAGGAGTATTCCCCTGATGCCGACGCTCTGAGGGGACAGCACATCCGATCTGAGAAGATCTCCCACGGTAACTGTGTCGTGTGGCTGGATCTCTAGGAGATCCAACGCTCTGACGTAGGCTTCTGGGTTAACCTTGTTGATCCCCAGATCCTCAGAAGTGATGATGGCGTCAAATGCTGAGCTGAGCCCTATCTTCTCGAGCTTCGCGCGCTGCCACCTCGAAAATCCGTCTGAGAGTAGGACGAGCTTGAAGCTCATCTTAGCTAAGTCTAGGATGGCGAAGGCATCTGGATAGGGCTCAGATAGATGAATAGATTCTTCCCAAAACTCTCTCTCAGCTTCTTCAGGCGGCGGTATCAGGGGGAACTTCTCCCTAAGCCTCTCGAAAACCCTCCTCTTGGAGTACTTCTCTGGCAACTCAGGCATCTCCGCATAGATGGACCGTCTGACATTCTCGTAGGACTCCACTAAGGCCTCTGGATCTATCCCCCACTTCTTAGCGAGATTCGTAACAGCCTGCAATCTCTTCAGGTCGTAGTCGCACAGAGTGCCATCTAGATCTACTATCACTACCTCGGCAGCTTCCCTGTATTTCGGCTTCATTCCGAGCTTGAGTATGGCAGATTCGGACGCCTTCCTCGCTATCGTGAGGTCGGTTCCAAGGTACTTGAGGTGTGAGCCAGTTCTAGCGTCGCTGCTACCGAACTTAGGGACCGGCTCTCCATCTAGCACCTCTGCGAGCTCATCTTCCATAGACGGATCTCGGGTCTCCCCGTAAATTGCGCAGAGGGGCTTTACCGCGGGGCTGGACGTGAGCCAGTCTATGTGCCAGCGCACCCTCTCTGGACGCCTCAGGTGTCTCTCGATCCTCTTCTGAAGTCTAGCCATCGCTCTGCCAACATACGCATAGTAGCCTTCCCTGAACTCTATGACGCCGAGAGAGCCAACCTTGAACTCACGGCTCTCTAGCACCTTAACGATGAGCAAGTAGACACCGGAGTCCAAAGCCTGCACCCGTGAAAAAGAGAGGAGAGAGGGGCTTCAGCTGAAGCCAGGAGGCCTCACGTTGACTACATCCTTGTTCACGAGCGTTGGCGGGATCTTCCCTTCCTTGAAGGCTATTAGGTTCTCTGCAACAATCTCCGCCATGCGCGACCGCGTCTCAATGCTCGCGCTTGCGGCGTGAGGCGCCAGAACCACGTTCTTGAGCTGGAGCAGCGGGTCGTCAGGCGGTATCGGCTCCTGCTCGAACACATCTAGGGCTGCGCCTGCTATCCAGCCCTCCTTCAGAGCTCTGTAGAGAGCCTTCTGATCCACGACCTTCCCTCTCGCCGTATTTATCAAGAAGGCCGTTGGCTTCATCATCTTCAGCTCCTTCTCGCCGATCATGTGGTAGGTCTCGGGTGTGAGGGGAGTGTGCAGGCTGACGAAGTCAGACTCCCTCAGCAGGGTCTCAAGGTCGACGAACTGAGCGCCAAGCTCCTTCTCAGCCTCTTCGTTCCTCACGATGTCGTAGTAGAGGATCCTCATGTTGAAGCCCTTTGCCCTCCTGGCCACGGCCCGACCTATTCTGCCCAGCCCCACGATGCCGAGAGTGGCTCCGTAGACATCCGTCCCGAGCATCATGAGCGGGTGCCAAGCCACCTCCCACTTCCCAGTCCTCACGTACTCATCCGCCTCGACTACCCTCCTGGCCACCGCGAGCATTAGAGCGAACGCGAAGTCTGCCACAGTCTCGGTGAGCACGCCAGGCGTGTTGGTAACGTAGATCCCTCTCTTTGTGGCCTCTGAGACATCTATGTTGTCGAACCCGACGGCGTACTGAGCGATTATTCTGAGCCGAGGCGCCGCATCCATAACCTCCGCATCTATGGGATCTGTCAGCAGGGAGACGAGCGCGTCCGCATCCTTAACCCTCTCTATGATGACCTCCTTGGGGGGCGGGGCCTCCTCAGGCCAGAGATCGACTTCAAAGTGCTCTTTGATCTTCGCTAGACCCCTCTCGGGGATCTCCCTAGTCATGAATAGCTTGGGCTTCATGGGGGAACACCTAGTCAGGGCGACTTAGACTTCCCTATAAGCAGCTTCACCTGAACACAAAACCCGTCTTCATGCACCACATGTAGAGGTCAAGCTCGGCCAGAGTCAGGCCGATCTCGACCGCAACTCCTCTCAACACACCTTCCAATTCTAGGTACCTCTTCACAGTGAGGCTCTTGGGGAGATCGCTCACGAGAGCATAGTCACGCATTATCCTCAGGATGTGCCTGTCTATAATAGCCACATCCTTACGCCCAGTGTTCCTCAGGAAATGACTTGCCTCCTTCATCCCCAGTCCTGGAATTTCTCTTCTGAGCCAGTCTCTTGCTCTACGAGAGGTTAGGCTCGGGATTACCCGCCTCACGTCTTTCACGAGTCTCATGGCTTGCACTATGAATCTAGCCCGGGTCTTGGGGAATCTGTGCCCCATCCTCCTCAACACATTCTCAATTTCTGGGGCCGAGCCCCCAAAGAGAAGGCCGGTACTCCAGAGGTGGGTTGCAATCTCGAAGGCTCTTACAGCCTTGAAGTTGGCCGCGAGTATGCAGAAAGCTAGTTCCCTAGCCCAAAGCCTCCAGTCTCCAGATCCTATCTCCTCGAACTCCTTTAGCCTCGCTTCCACGACTCTTGCGACCTCTGGATCGGTTCTCAGCCTCTGAATCTCTCTCACGAGCCTCTGCATTTGATCAAACTTTCGCACGCGCACAATTATTATCCCCACGCTGGACATCAGTTTTGATGCCAAGAGGTAAGAGGAAGGTCGAGACCGAAGGGGGAACAGATGATGAGCTGAACGTCGACGAGGCGCAGGAGCTGGAAGTCGAGCCCTACGATGAGTTTGACCTGACGACTCTAGAGGGGGTCGGACCGACCATAGCCAAGAGGCTGAGTGAGGCAGGCTTCACCACGTTGGAGTCGATTGCTCTAACCTCTCCAGCCGAACTTTCGGCGGCCGCGGGGATACCCGCCTCCACAGCCGCAAAGATCATCGCGGCGGCTAGGAAGATTCTGAAAGTCGATGTCATGACGGCCTACGACTACTACCAGAGGAGGAAGACCGTCCAAAGGATCACGACGGGATCTAAGGCTCTCGACGAGCTGCTTGGCGGGGGAATCGAGACCCAGGCGATCACCGAGATATACGGACCATACGGGTCAGGGAAGACTCAGCTATGCCACCAACTCGCCGTGACGGTGCAGCTGCCTGTAGAGCGAGGAGGGCTCGGGAGAAGATGCCTGTACATCGACACGGAGGGAACCTTCAGGCCGGAGAGAATAGTCCAGATTGCAGAGAGATTTGAGCTCGATCCAGAAGAGATTCTAAAGAACATCCTTGTGGCTAGAGCATTCACCAGCGACCACCAGATGGTCGTTACCGAGAAAGCAGAACCCTACCTAAAGAAATACAACGTGGGTCTGATCATAGTGGATTCGCTGATAAGTCACTTTAGAGGGGAGTTCACTGGTAGGGAGAACCTTGCTGAGAGGCAGCAGAAGCTCAACAAGTATCTGCATCGCCTCCTCAGGTACGCGCTGGGCTACAACTTGGCGGTTCTCGTTACGAACCAGGTCATAGCAGATCCTTCTGCCTTCTTTGGGGATCCAAACAGGCCGGCTGGCGGACACGTGCTGGGGCACGGCGTGACTGCTAGGTTATACATCAAGAGGGGTAAGGGAAATCGGAGAATAGTGAAGTTGGTCAAGAGTCCCTATCTGCCTGAAGACGCTGTAGAGGTTGCCATAACCGGTGGCGGCATAGAAGACGTGTGAGGAAGCCATGAACGCCATGATCCAAGTAGAGATAGAGGGGCAGGTATTAACGGTCAGCCGATTCACAAGAGTAGCAGATCTCCTCAGGGAGATGGGTCTCCACCCGGAGTCGACTCTAGTGCTCGTGAATGGCAGGCCGGCCCCAGAGAGAATGTACCTATCTCAGGGAGATCGCGTCAAGTTCGTGAAGGTGACTGTTCACTTCCAGGGTGTGTGACCAGTGAGACCTCTGTGTGATCGCTGCGGCCGGAGAGAAGCCATCCATACGCTCAGGGCTTCCGGAGAGAATCTCTGCGGGAACTGTCTTCTCCAGGAGATTAGACTGAAGGTCTACTCAGTACTCGACAGGGTTCTAGAAGAGGGGGATAGGGTTGCTGTGGCGCTCTCCGGCGGGAAAGATAGCTCACTGACTCTTTACATGCTGAAGGAGTACGGAGAGCACGCAAGACTGAACTTCGAACTGGCTGCAATAACGGTGGATGAGGGAACCCCCTATCGAAGGACTGCGATAGAGAAAGCGTCAGAACTCACGAAGTTGCTTGGAGTGAATCACAGAATAGTGGCTATGCGGGACTATCACGGCATTAGCGTCTCTGAGATCAGATCTAAGCTCCCTGCTCGCTGGAGGAGGTCTGCTTGTACCTACTGCGGGGTGCTTCGCAGGTGGATAATCAACTCCGTGGCTAGAGAGATGGGAGCTACCAAGGTGGCGACAGGCCACAATCTGGACGATGTCCTCCAGACTCACATAATGAACCTCGCCAGGGGCGACGTCCCGGCCATGGCTAGGTCTGGCCAGGGGGTTAGGTCCCCCTCTCCAAAGATGGTGCCGAGGATCAAGCCGCTGGCCCTGATCAGGGAGCGCGACGCGGCGGCGCTAACCCTCTACTTGGGTATTCCTGCTCACTTTGGAAAGTGTCCCCTCACTACAGGGATGAGGGTTGGGGTTAGGAGGGCTCTAGACGAGCTGGAATTGGCGCTGCCCGGCATCAAGGAAGACTTGGCTAACGGTATCGAGTCTGTAATATCGAGGGTTAGGTCCTCTGGGGGCGTGAGTGTAGAGCTGAGAGAGTGTAAGCTCTGTGGGGAGCCCACAACTGGAGAGATTTGTAAGGCGTGCCAGATGAAGCTAGAGCTAGAGCCAATCGTTCAGCGAACTCTTCTCTTCGGCTCCACGTCAAGTGAGGGCTCAAGTTAATAGCCTTTGTAACACAACAGTCGAGAGGTAGGAGTAAATGGGCTGGCTTAGGCTCGTCGAATCTGGCAGGCCCGAGGGACCCTATGGAGTAGCCATAGCAGGTTACCCAGGAGTAGCAAACGTCGGAGCAGGCGTGGTGTCCTACCTATCCGAGGAGCTGGGATCAAAGCTCCTAGCGAGAGTGTATTCCGAGTACCTCTTTCTCCCAGGAAATGTTGCTGGCATATCCGTCTCCGAGTCGGGAGGATTCGAGCTACCCTCCGTCCAAATTTCTGAGACAGAGAGAGAGATAGGAGGACTGGGCCGCATGCTGCTGATCTCGAGCCAAGTTCAGCCCGTTCCTTGGGGCCAGCTAGAAGTCGCCAGCGAGGTAATCAAGTATGTGACCTCTCTCGGTGTGGAAAGGCTGATTGTGATCGCAGGGTACGCAGATCCGGAGCTGATCGGTAAGGTCTTGACTTTCGGGAGCGACAAAGACATGCTCGAGCGCTTCCTCAAGTGCGGCGC
>DRBY01000073.1 GCA_011042755.1 Thermoproteota archaeon
GCCCCTCAAGCGGGCGCCTTGGACCAGGCTTGGCTACCCCCGCTCTAGCGCCAGAATAAGGGTGCCGGTCGATAAAAGTCTAGCGCTGACCAGACCCCGAGGACTCTAAGGCCGCCTTTAGCTCATCTTCGAACCTCTGGAACTTCTGGAGCAATTCATCGACGGCTGCCTCGAGGATCTCGGGTATTGTGAGAGCGCCGGTGGTCTCGAACTTGATTATGAAGCGGCTGTCGTCCCACTCAACGACTTTGACGAACTCGGGCCGCTCCCTCTTCAACCTCTCTATGCACTCCTCCAGGCCGGGACAGGAGAGGTAGTCCCTAACCAACACGAAGCCCCCTTCCTCCTCTTCGATCGCCTCCTTGGGGCACGACTTCAAGTGCTCGGAGCACTCATTCACCGCCTCTGGGGCCAGGCGGTAGATGGGGTAGTAGGAGTAGCCCAGTCCGCAGACGGCCTGCCACTTGGCGTGCCACTTGCCCTTACCCATCCTAACGAGAGCGTCGAACCTGAGCCTGTCTCCCTTCGCCATCTTCACGATCGGTATCTTCGGCCTGACAGGGACTATCACCGGGTCAGAAGGCTCCAGGTCTCCTGCGTACACGACCTCCATCTCCTCCTCCGCGGTTCTATCGAGCTTCAGCGTGACTACGGAGCCGTCTCCAATAGAGTAGGTCTTGAGATCCGTGCGAATAGGCACCATGGCGAGTCTATGGGCTATCTCCTCGTCTAGAAACGCGGTAGTGTTTGCGTAGAATATCACCTCGTCCACGGCCATGACGGGAACCTCAGATAGGAGGGCTCGCCTGAACGCATTCGCGTAAGATGGATTAGCATCCTCTATGACCAGCTTGACGAAGGGCGGTCTATAGTCAACGATCCTAGCCCTCATCTCTCTTCACACCCTTCCTAGACAGGACATCCGCCCAGGGATTGTCCCTCGCGAACTCTTCTAGGAGGTCTAGAGAGACTTTCTCCCCGGGCGGCTTCTCGGGCTGGGCCTCCACCCTCAAGTCCTTAACGGTTTCGGTCGGGTGAGGCTCGCGCCTCTCGAGGTCGGCTCTGATCTGCCCTCTGGACGGGGTTACCCCGCTGGGAGGAGCTACCTCAAGCCTGGAGTGAACCCCGGCTGGAGCTGGTGAGATGGAGAGTCCAGAGCTCAGCAGGCGTACTATCGTGAGGAGCATCTCAACGGATCTAGACAGGTCGTCAACCCTCTTCTCTAGCGCGGCGAGCCTAATGGAGTCCAGAGTGCTCCCGCTCTTCAGCTCCCTTATTTCCTCAGCCAGCTTCTCGAGGGCCCTCTCCAGAGAGGCGAGTCTCTCATCTGTCTCCTCCGACCTTCCCTTCCTCCGGAGTTCCTCGAGGGTCTCTTTGAGTAAGCTGACGAGCCTCCCACTGTCTTGGACCAACTCCAGGCTGGCAGATTGATCTGCTTCGCTCTGCTC
Organism: Thermoproteota archaeon; assembly: GCA_011042755.1. The sequence goes on from DRBY01000073.1 coordinate 1,449, forward strand.
AAGGTAAGCAGGACGAGGAGGCTTTGGTCTCTCCACGCGATCGCTCCCCTCTCGAACGACATTTATCTCGCCGACATCCTGAATGAGAGACCTGCTCGCCTCCTCGGCTCTCTCCAGCAGCATGTCAAGATCAAGTTCTCTTAGGTTCCGCAGGTAGATTGGTACGCCCTTAATCTCCTCGGGGACATTCTCAGCGAAAAATTCATACACATCGGCGGGGAGCCACACGTCTATCCTAGAGACCCCTAGTTCCCCGAGTTCCTCCCATCCCCCGACCTGCTCATTGACTAGGCCGTCCAGCCACTTCTGGAAGTACATCGGGTCCTCGTCGTCACCGTCGTAGACGGCAACGAGAACCCTGATTGGCCCTCTCGGGGGCCTGAGTTCGACTAGCATCAACCTGCCGTCTCTGCTGCGCGCTATGATCCGCCCTCTCGCATTGCGGTACCAGCTGTCCACGCGCTCGCGCGCTGTCCAGGCGCTCTCCATGAGGGGGCAGCCTCAACACTAGAGTGTCCTCCTGCCTTATTTAAGGCAGTTCCTCAGACCCTCCTGCCCCTCCTGCCGTGAGGCTTCCTGCAGCCGTCGTGGGGTATTGGGGTCACGTCTTCGACTCTGAGGAGGAGGAGCCCGCTCCTCGCCAGCCCCCTTATAGCTGCAGTGGCTCCGGGGCCGGGGATCCTGCTCTTGATCCCTCCGGGAGCCCTCACCTTCACGATCAGCTGCGTGATTCCCTTCCTCTTGAGGTCCCTCGCCGCGGCCATGGCCGCCTTCAGCGCGGCGTAAGGTGAGCCTTCGAGCCTGTCCGCATCAACGAACATACCCCCGCTGTAGATAGCGAGCGTCTCGGCTCCCGTTATGTCGGTGATGTGGACTATCGTGTCGTTGAACGACGAGTAGATGTGGGCCACGGCTATCCTGCCCTTCTTCTTAGACTCCTGAGACATCAGCTCTCACCTCCCCCTTCAGACGGCGCTTCGGCCGGGGTCTCGGCGGGGGCCTCACCAGTCTGAGCCCGCAGGTACTCGGGGTGAGTGCACTCTATCTTGTCCTCCTCGCTCACTGGAACTAGGTAGCCAGGGGACCTTACCCTCCTGCCGGCGACCCATATGTGCCCGTGCACTATCATCTGCCTAGCCTGATAGGGAGTCTTGGCGAACCCCTTCTTCCACACGATTGTCTGGAGCCTCCTCTCGAGGAAGTCCTTCGCGGTGATGTCGAGCATGTCGTCGGGAGTGGCGTCGGGTCCCAGTATCCCGAGCTTCTGCAGCCTCTGAATGGCTGGTCTCAGTATGGCGGCGGCCTCCTCGGGGTGAAGCGTCAGCGCCTCTCTCACCATCCTCCTGTACTTCCTGGCCATGAACTCCGCTCGCCAGAGTTCTCTCTTGTTCCTCAAGCCGTACATTCCGGCCAGCCTGTTGGACTCCTCTAGAACAGCCCTGTCCCAAGGCTTGAGAGGCCGCTCGTACTTCTTCCTGGGCTTCTTTGGGTCACCCATCCGCTATCACCTCCTCTTCCTCTGGTACCCGACCGTCCTCCCAACTCTCCCCGTGGTCTTAGTCCTCTGGCCTCTCACCTTGAGCCCGAGGGCGTGCCTTATTCCCTTCCAGCACTTCATCTTCTTCATCTTCTCAATGTCCTGCTTCATGGTGAAGTCCAGCTCGTCTCCTATCAGGAGCTTGGACTGACCGTCCACTGGATCCCTCTGTCTGTTGAGGAGCCACCAGGGGATGCCGAACTTCGCTGGGTCCCTGATGACCTCCTCCAGCTTGGCAAGCTCTTCCTCGCTCAGAGTGCCGAGGAGGGCCCACCTGTCAACGCCAGCCTTGTCGGCTATGGCGCTGGCTAGAGTGTGGCTTATGCCCTTGATGTAGGTCAGAGCGACCACTACGGGCTTATCTCCCTCAAGCGTGGTACCAGCGAGCCTGAGCCTCTTCAGGATCTCTCTCTGTTCCAATTGGATGCCCCCTCTCCTTTCAATCGGGTGCCCTTTGGACTCGCCCTATTTAACCATTGACGGCAGGCGGGACTTATGGACAGTCGGCCCCTTCCCCTACGGCGAGGGGACTATTCCTCCAATTAGTACGGGAGTGAGTGGCGCCGGGGGTGGGATTTGAACCCACGCGGCCCGATGGGCCACGGGCTTAGCAGGCCCGCCCCCTACCAGGCTAGGGCACCCCGGCTCTAACGGCCGGTCGCAGATGCCGGGCGGCATCCAATGCGCGTGCTTTGGGAGGAAAACTCCCTAGACACCGCACTTTCCATGCCCACTCCGGCCGCGACCGGCTCGGTGGTTGTTGTCTCTGCTGGGAGATAAAAGGTTGCTGGTATCAAAGGCTGACTCAAGCCTGCTGCACGACGGTGAGTTACGCGCATGCGCCGAGCGGATTAAAGACCGACTCAAATAGGAGTGGGAGAGGGCGTTACCCAGCTCTGCCCAACCTCCTACCCGCCTTGAGACCTATTAGCAGGCACAGGACTGCGAATATCGCGACGAGCACCTCCGAGCGCGCTCCAACGCGACCGGCCGGGGGGCGTCTCGCCTCCAAGTACGAGCGCGCCGGATCCTGGATAGTTTTATTTTGTGCTAACTCTTTTATCGTTTCATAAGTATCAAATTCCGGAGCTAAGGCGTCGTACCAGTTGAATTTGCCATAAGAAAGTTTCTTGACCAATTCTTTTCTTCCCATATCCCCACCATGTAAAGGGTAGATAAAGATTATTCCTTTCTTTGAGAAAAAATCATCAGCTTTTCTTAAAAATTCCCTTTGCTCCTCTTTGCTTAACTCTTGACTGAAAACATAAAGTGGAGTCCTTCCTGGTCCGCCATAATCTATTCTTGCAAGTATTGGAATGCCATACCCTTTTTTGATTTTCCCTACCAACTCGTCCCAAAGCTCTTCGTTAAAGTTTCCTATTTCACCCGTAAGCCTATTTTTGATCTCATCTGGGGAAGGGGAAACCATTGCGGCATCAACATTAACATACTCTTTTGGAACGCTGATAATAGAATCTTCCTGTTTAACAGCAACCCATGTAATAACATAAATGTGCTTGCCTTTCCCTTCCCCATACTCATGGACTTTCTCAACAATTTCAAAAGCAGCCTTATAGCTCTCTTTTACTGCTGGATGATTGGGGTCTTTTGTTAGCTCCGCCATTAAACGGGCTTGCGCGTAAAGCATGTCAATCCAGATAGCATCAACACCCGCATCTATCTGCTTGTAAATTCTTTTAAGGAAAATCTTCTGAAAATCGGGGTTTGTTAAATCTGGAAAGTACTTCCCCATTCTTTGTTTGAGTTCCTCCTCACTTGGACAAGGCTCTTTTTCTGCCAACACTTCCCCATCTTTTTGCCCAAAAGCATTGGATATCTTTCCTGCTAACCTCAATTCCCCATTTTTCAGGATTTAAAGCCATCTCCCATGCTCTATCTCTATCCTCAGGTTCAAGAATTAAATGAGACTTGCCCGCCTCCTCTGGATAAAGAAATTCAGCCTGCGTTCCACCGCAAAAGATAATATCTGGCAATTCCTTTTTTATCCCTGAAATTGCTTTCCTTAAATGTCCATAACTTTTTCCAAAAACTTCACATTTTTCTGCATCTTGCAACAAATCGGAGCATTTGTCTGGACACGGTTTTTGGGTCATCCACCCTTGGAATATGAAATCTGCCTTCAGCTCTTTAAAGATTTTTATTACCTGATCTAAACTTCTGTTTATAACTCCACCATCGGTTACATAACGATACTGAATAGCAACTTTTACTTCAGATAAATTATTTAGTATGCTGCCTGAGTTATGGTTTTCTTGAAAATATTGCCAAACCATCAACCTACACGCCAAAATTAAAACCATAATAGCAGCTACTAAGATTTTGTTTTTCATCTTCGTAGTTCTATTACCTCCTTATTTCTTTAAGCTTTCCGAGCAGGCTCATAACTTCGGATCACATTTTTCACGCACCTTTTTTATTCGTATAATCTCGCGCATGAAGAACGATCGCGCGACGCTCAGGGACGATCGCTGGGAAACGTGATTAAAATGAGTCGAAGTGGATCAGAGTCTCAGGGGAGTGGTGCCGGGGGCGGGACTTGAACCCGCGACCTCCGGATTTCCCACCGAGCGCCGGGAGCCGTTCCGATCAAGGTTATGAGTCCGGCGCTCTAACCAGTCTGAGCTACCCCGGCACCCAGTTGAATTTGAGGGTCGAAAATTAAAGTTCCGCGCCGGGGCCGCGCGGTCGATAGTGCCTCAGTTGGGCGCAACGTTCATGTAAGACCGGTTAATCGCACTCAAGTCAACCCCCGCCGGTGAGTAGTCCCTTGGAGGAAGCTGGTCGCGGTCGATCTGGCGGAGATACTAGAGCTCTGCTCAGGCAAGTAACATCTAGGCGAGCTAAGCTCACTAGCCTGATCTTGGGGCTGCTGGGCGTCGTGGCCCTCGGCCTACTCTTCAGGGGGACCGACCCCCACCTGCTGCTCGAGGCGATCAAGAGAATAGGGCTCTGGCCAGTGGTGGCCTCATTAGCCTGCTTCCACATCGGGTTCCTACTCTACTCTCTCGGCTGGTACCAGCTCCTCGAGTGAAAGGTCTCTTTCAAGGATATCTACCTCATATCCTGGGTCAGCGTGCTGGCCAGCATAGTGGTCCCAGCTGGGCCCCTCTCAGCGGACGCGACGAGGATCTACTTGGCCCACCGCCGCACCGGGCTCAACATCGGGGAGGCAGCCTCCTCGATAACGGCCCACAGGATAACCATGCTGACGCCCTTCGTCGTCTACGTCGGCGGGGGGTCGGCCTACCTCCTGCTCAGCGGTATGGAGGGATCTGAGGCAGGAGCCAGGGCTCTCATGCTGGCTGGCGTGAGCGGAGCCCTAGTGGTCATCGGCCTGCTGGCTACCACGAGCGAGAGGGTGCTGTCCAGTCTCCTGAGAATCGCCGAGAGGTTCACTAGGAGGGACATATCTGCGATAAGAGAGATGGCCAACGACTACCTTGAGGGGTACAGGAGGCTGAGGGAGAACGCCTCACTCATGGTCAGGGTGGTCGCGATATCCTTTGGTGGCTGGCTGATGGATATGCTTCCGATGCTGATCCTGCTCTACTCCCTCAGGCCTGACTTCCCGCTGCTGGCGGGAGTGCTGGTCTACTCGGTCAACATGATCATGCTGAGACTGCCCCTAGGCATACCCGGAGGGAACATAGGGCTGAGGGAGTGGGCCAGCGTTGGTCTGCTAGAGGCGCTGGGTCTCACTAGGGAGCTGGCCGCGGCTGTGACGCTCGTCGCCTCGGACGTCGTGGCTCTACTCAACCAGACGATCTGTGGTCTACTGGCTTACCTCTATCTTCTCAGGGAGGGGTAAAGCTGGAGTCTCCAGGGGAGAAGTGGGCGAAGAGGGCGCACTCCTTCCTCGCTAGGCGCGGAACCTTCAGGGGTTTCAGGAAGTTGACAGACGGTCAGAAGTATCACCTGATCAGATTGGGCCTTGAGGAGTACCTGAAGCTAAACCCCCTACCTTCGGAGTTCGCGGATGACGCGATAGAGTGGTTCCTAGCTCACAGGAAGTTTCACGAAGCCAAGGCGCTGGCCAAGCTGATGGGTAGGCGCGTGCCTAAAGGGTGAGGACCCTCACCTCCCGGCCCTCGGCGACGTAGACCTCGTCGGCCAGCCCAACGAAGAGGCCCACCTCTACGACTCCGGGGATCAACTTGACTTGATTGAGGGTAGCTTCCGGGTCGCTGATCGGC
>DRBY01000030.1 GCA_011042755.1 Thermoproteota archaeon
GTTCGATTGCACGAGAAACGTTTCCCTCGACATCGCCGAATCTTGGGAGAGTCTGGACGTACCCCACCAGCCGCCTCATAACAGATCACGGTTCGACCACGCAGCTTGCCTTAAAGGTGGGCCGCGCATTCGGTTGTAGCGTTTGCTCACGGGTGGTCAGGACGGATAACTGTGAGAACCGTCTTAGGTGGATAGGACATGCCGCGTAAGGGGTGGAGCCTGCTAGGGTCTTACCGCAGGCTTGGCAGGGATGCACGGCTGATGCTCGTGTGCACGGCCCTATCGGCCGTGTGCCAGGGTGCTTACGGGGCGGTCTGGCAGCTCTACCTCAAGTCTGCCGGGTATGGAGGGACGTGGATAGGTGCCTACTCATTCATCAGCAGTCTGTTGATGACCCTCTTGGTTCTCCCCGCTGGAGTCATGGCCGACAGGGTTAGGCGGAAGGCTTTGGCCATTCTGAGTTCCAGCCTCGCGGTCCTGTCCGTTGCCATGGTGCTGATCTCGACCGTCAAAGAGGCCCTCGTGGCATCTGCAGCAGTTGGGGGCATCTCTTGGGCTCTTGGCGGCCCGGCTTGGAACGCGCTCTACGCCGAGACCGTTGAGGACGTCGGCATGGACGTTGGTTATAGCGCGAACGCGTTTGTCAACAGCGCCTTCGCGTCGCTGGGCAGCTTCTTGGGATGGGTTCCCGAGTTCATGGTGGGGAGGGGCCTGCAGTACTTCTCCTCATACAGGATGTTCCTGTGGTGGATAGCAGCCCTGCAGGCAATCTCGGTGACCCCCCTCCTGCTCGTAAGGGAGAAGTTCGCCCCCTCCGAGGTTGAGAGGCCGAGGTTCAAGCTCAAGTCCAAGGGCGTTGCCGCCAGGTTCGCGGTCGTCAACGTGCTGATTGGCTTCGGGGCAGGCCTATCGATCCCCTTAATTGGCTACTACTTCAGCGTCAAGTTCGGCGTCGAGTCCGGCCCCATAGGTACGCTCTTCGCCATAGTCAACATCATCACGGCCCCCGCGTTCCTGCTGGCGGCGGGCATCTCGTCTAGGATCGGTACGGTCAAGGGGGCTGTGGTGCCTCAGGCCGCGTCTATACCACTGCTGGCCCTCATTCCATCCTCGCCGAGCTTTGCCGTAGCTTCAGCTCTCTACATCCCTCGAGCAATCCTGATGAACATGGCCAATCCCCTCATACACGCTCTGATGATGAAGCTCACCCCGGAGGAGGAGAGAGGTACCATCACGGCGATATTCCAGATATCTTGGAATCTGCCGAACTCGGCGGCCCAGCAGGTCGGAGGCATCGTGATGGACAGGGTCTCCCTCGACGCGCCTCTCTACGCCACCTCGGCAATCTACGTCGTGTACGTCACGGTGTTCTACCTGCTCTTCCACGGTTTTGAGCGAGAGATCGAGGAGAAGGCTGAATCCGAGGAGGCCCCTCAGGAGGGTCCGAGTGAGTAGGTCTCTGGGAGGGGTAATCCGGATTGCGATGTCGCTACGAAGTTTTCTACGTGCAGCTGTAAATGAACACGTGAATCCCAGCCCCGCGAATGGTTTCTATCACCCTATCGACTCTAGCTAAGTCTTTATCACTTCTCACAGCTATTCTCAAGGAGGCATCCGCCATGCCACCGGAGAAGTTTAGATCAAACTTGACCAATTCGTTCGCGGACTCTCCACCTCTAAGAAAACCCTCTTCCTCCAGAGCCTCCTGCAGGACTCTGTGCTGTTGACTGGTGCATCTGAACCTCAGGCAGATGAAGCTGATCAGGCATTTCACCTACAAATTAAAGGGTTGTCTGAGAAGATAAATAGTTCGGTATGGTAGTAGTAAAGAGCTGTAACTAGGTCTGCTTCGCTACGGTGGGCCTTTCCACTTCTGAGGATAAGAAGTCTCTCCGCTCATATTTCGCCCAGACCTTCGGGACCTTCTCAAGCTGGTTCGAGTGGGTAAAGGTTCTGCGGATGGGGGAGGGATCGTCAAGCCTATTCCGCTCATCTGAACTCAGCGGAGCAACTCTCACTCATGTCCCTCCCCTTCCTACGTCTCTATCGTCGCTCTCTTAAGCCTTCTCTCCATGCTACATAGAGGGCCGGGGCCGCCAGAGCGCTCATGGCCGCGCCAAGCCACATGGTAGGACCCAGACCGGCCAGGCTCATCGTAACCCCACCTATCCCATTCCCCAGAGCCTCCGATACCGCTCCCACGGCGGCCGTGACCGAGCTTGCGCTGGCCCTCTCATCCTCAGAGGCCAGGGATATTGCCAGAGCGTTCCTGGCCGAGTAGTAAAGGGCAAACAGCGGCAGCACAAGCAGGATAGCCAGCAGGAGGAAGTCCTGGAGGAGGGCTCCGATTGAGAAGTATGCTGCGTAGAGCAGACACGAAGCCGCGAATGCCTTCTCCGGACCCACTTTATCTACGAGCCTGCCGTAGAGCGGGCTGACTATCGCGCCGGCGACACCAGCTCCGGCAATCAGGAGCCCCATGATGGCCTCTGACCTCCCGGAGGCCTCGAACACCTTGAGCGAGAAGGCGACGTAGAACGTGGAGATGGCAGACCCCGCGAGGAGCAGGGAGGGCACTATGAGGCCGGTCCTGCCGGGCCACTTCAGGCTCAGGGCCATCTTGAAGGCGCTCGCGAGGTCTGGCCTCCCGGCCGGAGCACCCTCGCCCACGCTGTAGATGATCGGCACGCTCAGGCTCGCCACGGCGGCAGCCACGAGCAGCGTCGTCCTAAGGCCAAAGACCTCGGTGAGCATTCCTCCAGCCAGCGTGCCAGCCGTGTAACCCAGCTCCGCGACTGAGAAGAGGTCGCCGGCTGCAGCACCTCCCGACCCTCTGTCTGCCAAGAACGCGATTGCCACGGGCTCGTCGGAGGTGAGGAAGTACCAGACCACCGTGATTGGGAGCCAGAGTTCCAGCGGGGCGAACGCTAGAGATAGTATGAAGAGAGGGTTCAGCGCGGCTGCCGTGAGCAGGAGGGGCTTCCTCGCGCCCATCTGGTCGCTCAGCGCTCCGTAGACCCTCGTCCCCAGGAAGTAGCTCAGGGCGGGGAGCCCTCTGATCAGAGCGTACCCGAGGAGGGAGCCTGCCTCGTAGGTCTCGAACGCCACGTAGATGAACACCATGCTCCAGCCAGCGTCCTTGAGAGACGCTGCTGCGAGCACTTTCCACCGGTCGTCCACTGGGCCCCGCCTTCCGACGCCTGAGGGCGGATCGCTCATAAAAAGTGGGGGAGACCCGACGCTCAGGGGCACAATGCGCGGCCTCAGCGATGTGTACAGCCACCCCCTCTACTACGACATAGCCTTCGGATGGGACCCGACGCCTGAAGTCGAGTTCTACCTAGAAGTCTTTGAGAGGTACGCGGGAAGCGTGAAGACGGTGCTGGAGCTTGGGTGCGGCACCGGACGCCTCTTGACGGAAATGGCAGCCAGGGGGCCCTACTGCGTGGGCCTCGACGTCAACCCCGAGATGGCAAGGTTCGCCGCGAGGAGGGCGCGTATGCTCGGGGTTCAGGCCGACGTGGTGAGGGCCGACATGGCCGAGTTCAGCCTGAGCGGGATCGACGCCACATTCTCCGCCGTCAACACGATCTCCGCCCTGACCACCAACGAGGCCCTAGCCTCTCACTACGCCTCCGTCTCTCGGGCCCTCAGGAGGGGAGGGGTCTACGTGATCGACGCGGCCCTGAACCCGTCGCCCGGGGACCGGGAGGAGTGGGAAGAGAAGAGGGACGGGATCACCGTGAGGGCGGAGTGGGAGGTCGTGAGTCTGCTCCCAAGAGGGCGCGTGCTGGACAGGCTTAGGATGGTCGTCAGAGAGCGGAGGAGGTCGTTCGAACTCCTCGACGAGTCGCCATCACGGAGGATGTCCCCAGCCGACCTGTCGGAGCTGCCGAGGAGGTTTGGGCTGGAGCCGATTGCGTGGTACCTGTCCTTTGATCTCGAGGACGAGGTGGACTCGCCGCCGGAGAGGGGAAGGGTGATTGCGGTTCTCAGAAGAGTTTGAGCTTCTGTTTGGAAATACTGTGCTCACTCTGCCCCACAAGACCGCTCGAGACCTCTTACGGGGGTCACCGCACGGAGACTGAGCTGAGCTGGCTGAGGCTGAGTCCACGCCGGGCGAGGAATGTGCGTCTCACACATTGGTTGATGGCTCTTGGTCCCTCTCAAAAAACACTTACGTTGATCCCACGGCGCCGATGCTTAGGAGCGCCAGCGCGAGGTCTACAGATCAGAACCCCCTGTCGCACCACTCCAGACGGCAGTTCTTAGCTCACAAACATGTCCACGAACTCCCAGGGTGTCATCACTCTTACCTCCTTGACCCACTCGAAGTGCCCCCTGTTGTGCGTGATGATGTTCGCCCTGAGGAGGACCGCCTGCGCTCCGATGATGTAGTCCCTGGCGTGGTGCCTGAAGGGCAGCCTCCTCCTGTTGGCGTACGCAGTCTCCGCCGCCAGCCTCGCGGCCTCTCTCGAAATCGGCGGAACCTCAGCCTTCAGAGCCTTGAGGTCTTCCTCCAAGTCCTCTGCGCCCAGCCCCGAGTAGATGTACCAGAGCGCCGTCTCCGCGTAGACCACGGGGCTGATGTAGACGCTGAATCGATCAGAATTCAACCTGAGCCACGCGAGAAAGGACCTCTCCTTGAACACGGTGCTGTCAAGCATTATCCTTGAGCTCAACCCCCCACCTCCCCCTGAAGAGGGCCGGGCTCAGCCCGCTGGCTACGGCTTCCTCCAACCTGCGCGATCTCTCCGCCCAGCCCGGGTCTTCTGACTCCACCAGAGCCCTAGCCCTCGCGAGTTCTTCCCTGACCTTTGGACTCACCTCAGGAGTGCTTTCTTCAATAAGATCTCGCTCAAAGAGGTCTAGGAGCATCTCCAGGACCTTGTGCTGTGGGACATCTAGGAGGGAGGCCAGCCTCTTGACGCGCCTCCTCAGCTCGTCTGGAACGGTGATTGTTGACATTGAATAACTAATCAATTGGTTAATATAAAAAGAGCGCGACAGGCGCACATGTGCGGCGCAGTCCGACCGAGAGTAAGCCATACCCATTTGCGATCTCAGCTAAGCAGAGGCTTTCTTAGACGGGCCGGGTGGCTTGAGTAGTCGTCTCCCGGCGGAGACATCTGATATCCGCTGGCGCGTCTCCCCCAGTTCTTGGCCTACAGCGCCCGTGGGGTCTGTCTGCAGATCGATCAACTATTCTGCCCGATCGCACGCGCCCCCGATACCCTGCCGGCCCGCTCGAGGCCCCTCACCGGAGATCGTCCTGCATAAAACTGAGCCGATCCAGTGGACCTGGAGCCCCCCATGAGCCCGATAGAACTCGTAGTGCCGGTGTTCTCGCTCATAGCGGTTGGCTGGCTCCTCGCCAAGATAGGGCTGGCCGGAGACAACTGGGTCTCTGCCCTAAACGACTACGCTTACTACGTCGCGTTCCCGGCCCTCATGCTAGCCAGCCTTGCCACGAGGCCCCTCTCTGGCCTGGGAGCGATGATAGTCGCGAATGCAGCCTACCTCGTAGTCTCGATGGGGCTGGCCTTCCTGACATCAAGGGTTCTTCGACTCGACAGGACGCTGACCGCGACACTCGTGTTCTCCGGGAGCTTTGGGAACATAGTCTACATGGGTTTCCCCTTAGCAGAGAGGGCCTTTGGGGATTTTGGGCTCACGCTCGCGGCCGGCATAGCCTCCACACACCTCGCTGTAATGTTGTCCATAGGCCTGGCGCTCGCGCAGGCAGTCACGCTGGGGAGAGTTGACGTCTCCGGCATAGCCAAGAGGGTAGGAAAGGTGCCGCTGTTCTGGGCGGCCGCGGCCGGTCTCCTCTTGTCTACCCTCGAGCCCAAGTTTCCAGAGCTGGTGGTCTACCCCCTCCAGTCTCTCGGGAGGTCTGCCTCTCCTGTGGCGCTCTTCGCTCTAGGCGCCTTTCTGGGAAATCGGGGCCTAGGTACTAAGATTTCTAGACCGCTGACCGTGTCGGCGTACAAGCTGATAGTCCTGCCGGTGATAGCCTACGCCCTCTCGGCTGCGGCGGGGCTTCAGGGGGCTCAGATGGGCTGCACGCTACTCCTCTCTGCTGCGCCCTTGGCTGTAACGAACTTCGTCGTTGCGGACAAGTTCCAGCTTGACAGAGAGGCTGTGGCGGCGGCTATAGTCCTGTCAACGCTCTGCTCCGTGCTCACGCTCTCCGCACTGGCGGTTCTCCTGTGACCTCCACAGTTACCCCAGGATTGCCCTGACTGCCCGAGGCAGGGACCTGAAGTCGGAGACGACCGCGTCGGCCGCCCCGTGATCGCGCCCGGGCTCCCCCAACAGGATCGCTTTGATGCCAGAGGCCCTGGCCCCGATCACGTCGTCCACGAGCTCGTCTCCAACCATCACGGCCTCGCTCGCTCTGGCTTCAAGGGCTTCTAGGGCCCTCTTGAAGATCTTCGGGTGCGGCTTGCGAAGCCCCACCTCGTAGGAAGTGACCACAGCCTCGAAGTAGTCTATGAGCCCGTGTCTCTCTAGAGACTCAACGACCATCGGCCCGTAGGTAACGTTAGACACCACGGCGAGCCTAAACTCCTGGGACAGCTCTTCGAGCGCCTCCCTCACTCCATCCCTCGGTCTGGTGAACTCGACGTAGGGTCTCGAGTACGCCACTAGGTGCCGATCGGTCACGACGGGCTCCAAACCAAGTTCAGCCAAGAATTCGGCTATGTCTCTCTCTGCTGGCACCTCCTCCAGCGTCGTTACCCTCTTCCAGTTCGTTCTGGCCCAGTAGTCTGAGAAGATCTCGACGAACCTCTCCAGCTCTTCCTCTGAGGGCCTCACGCCCGAGGCCTCGAGTAAGCCCTTCACCCTCGCCCTCCTGAACGCCTCAATGGGCTTGAAGGGCTCGATTATCGTACCCCACATGTCTATCAGGACGGACCCGGCCAAGTTACCACCTCAGGGCAGCCCAGGCCTACCGGCCTTCGAAACCTTAGCCTCGAGGATCTTCCCCTCTTTCAGCTTCAGAGAGCAGTACCAGCCCCTGCTCGCCGGCCCTGGGTTCACGACGAGAGTTCTCCCCATCCTCTCCATGCCAGCCGACTCGTGTATGTGCCCGCAGA
>DRBY01000088.1 GCA_011042755.1 Thermoproteota archaeon
GCGGATGCATACGTCGGGAGGTCAACCTCCTCTCCTACATCAAATGGCCCATACCACTCACCCTTAATGGTAAACCTCGGTACTGGCGCCGTCACCCTGACCCTGAGCGGATCTTCTCCAAGCCCCACCGCATCTCTCAAAGGCGAGAAGTGCTTGAGCTCTTCCGGGGACAGGGCCATCGCTCTGAGGCCCGTCTTCCCGTGAAGACTGTTGGGTATTCTGGTTAGCCTGGTAGTGTCGGGCGTCACCATCTCGTCGACCTTCACAGCCTCTCTCGAGACGTACTCTGCTGCCAACTCCCTAAGGGCCTTGATCAACCTCTTGTCTGGGTTTAGCAGCGGTACACCATCTCTCAGAGATTTGACCAGCTCTTCGCCGCGCCTCAAGATGCTCTTGTGTATGGACCCGTCAATCCATTGTGGAGGGGTTCCCTCAATGACCTCGAGCAGGAACTTGGCTACCCTCCCCCTCCACCCGCCCTCATCGGCTGTTGGAGTGAACAAAGCCGCTCCCTTTTCTTTGAAGATCTCTCTAGGGTCGAAAGACCTCCCCGTCACATGAGAGACCAGCTCCCTCCTCTCGTCCTTGCCGAGATTGAGGACCCCTTCGCTTAGAACCCGTATGTGATAGCCCCTGTGGCCGGTGTAGTAGACCATGATCTCCTCCTCGGGAACGCCTAGATCATCAAGCATCATTCTCAGCAACCTGACGGCTTCTCTCTTGGCAGCCTCTAGGCAGGTCTCAGAGATCCAGTCGAGACTCTCTAGCTCGCTAGATCCGCACCTTGGGCAGGAGTTGGGGGCTCTCCCTCTCCCAGAGTTACCGCATGACTTGCATCTCCACACTAGGCCCTCCTCGCACTCAGGTACGCCTAGGTGATCTGCGTCGATGTCGAAGAGGAGTTCTGCCCCCGTCAGGCCTTTCTCGCTCATGGACCTGGCTGAGGGTTTCTCGTATAGACCTACCGAGTAGTAGGCGTGCCTTGGGGCCTCCCTTATCAACAGCCCCCTCAGGGACTGCAGCCTGTCCACGGACAGGTGCCTTGACACCACGCCGTCGAATGAAACCAGCATTACCTCTCTTCTCTCAATCTTGGGAACGAAGATGAGCGGGGCTCGGAGTGTGTAGTACTCCCTGAATGCTTCTCGGAGCTTGTTCAATCTCTCCTCCTCCTTCTAAAGGACAGGGGGGATTTTACCCCGCAGTCCTCATCGCAGATCCCCCAGGCCCTCAACGTGGAGCAGTTCGGCGGGAGGTACCCTCTCTTGGCTATGTGCTCCACCTGGTATTTAGTCACCTTCTCCTTGAAGTCGGGGGCGTTCCTAAAGAGGTCGACTACTTGATCCGGCGTCCACCCGACCTTCAGCAAGTAGGAGGCAAGCGTGAACCTCTCGTGGTGAGACATGTTCTCCCCCCTCTTCGCCTTAGCAACGAGCTTCTCGATGCAGGGAGGGAACTCTCCCGATCGCCTCCTAGGCACCGCCTTGGCCCTCCTAGACCCCAGCCTCCCGGCAACGGTTCTGGCTATCTCCTCTAAGGGTGGAGGAAGTTGCCGCACGGTTGAGACTCTGAGAAGCCTTATCCTGAGGAGCTCCTGTAACAGCCGAGCTAGCTCCCTTCTGCTGACTCTAACCCAACCGCGTCTCACGTCTCTGTTCGCCAGCCTCCACGTGGGACCTCCTAAGTGCGTCGAAGCCCTCAGATAACCCGCCACATCTATCCAAACGTGATCTCCGTCTGGCCTGGTGCGAGCCCCCAGCTCGCTAGCGAGCCAAGTGAGCGTTGACAGAGGTTCTTCTCTAGCCAGATGGTAGAACCTCTTCGACTCGTGCTCAGCAACCAGTCGAAGGAGGAATGGATCGTCTAGCCTAGCACACACCAGCCGCACTATGAGGTAGGTCGCTATAGCCTCCAGAGGGGTCAGCCCTATATCTTCGAGGTAGAGGCTACCCTCTACAGCTGATAACAGCCTCTTCAGCGCATGCCTCCTAGCTGAAGATAAGAGGGGGTCGTAGGCGAGATCCTCCTTCGTTAGGCCCTCTTCCTCTAACAGCTCAGTGGCTGCCGACGTGAACGGGTATTTCGAGATCAGGGCAGGGTACAGTTCCATGACCAGCGGCTCACATCCCTGAGACGTTCGCTAGGTAGTATCTCACTCCGGCGTCTGCAAACCCTCCGATGGAGTAGTGGAGCTTGAGAGGCTTATCGGTAGCCATCTCGAGAGTGACCTCAGCAGATATGTCGGCTGGCTTAATCATCCTCTCGAGGTAGGCCATCCCGTACACGGCCCTGGCTGGCTCCTCGGCCCACATATCGAGAACCACGGGGTCCGTCTTCTCTATCGTTATCTTGGACTCCTGCCTCTCGCTCCTTGCTCCAAACTCCGCCTTCTCTCCATCTATTGAGATCTCGATCTCAGAGGCTACTCCCTTGAGTTCTTTTATCACGTCTGGCAGCCTCTTGCTGTCCATCCTTATTCCGGCGGTGAAGTTCACCTTGAGGCTGCGGACCTGAAACTCCTCGGGAGGCAGCAGGGCCAGCCTGTGGGTCCTCTTGAAGCCGTTCCGTATCACGATTGTGAGCGAGTCCTTGGTTAGGCGGAACTCGACTCTGTCGTCAGACTTGACCCTCTTCATTATCTTGACTAACTCCGTGAAGTTCACTCCAAAGAACGACTCTTCCGCAACCTGAATTTCAGAGAAGAACGATTTCGGGAGGAAGACCTGGACCATCGCTATCTTGGCTGGATCGAGAGCCTGAAGAACAAAGCCCTCCTCTGGGCTGACCTTGAAGGTCGCCTCTTCTATCATGGCCTCAACGGCCTCAACAATCTTCCTGACAACCTTGCCTTCCTCGAATACGAGGATTACCTCCTCGGCTGATCCGCTCATTCGTATCCCTCTCCCACAGTTGTATGAGACTCGCGTGTTTCAATCTCAGCGCTCAATTTTAGGGTTTCCTTGAGGAGATTCAGGTCTATGCCCGGGACGGGGGTGACTGCGTCAGACTGAATCTCGACCATCTGGCCTACTGAGGCCACGATGCCAACCGCCAGCACTACGTCGCTTGGGTTGAGGGTCTCGGCTTGATCCGTGTAAACTCTCGCTCTGCCCGTCCCGTCGTCTATAATCACAAAGTTCTCAACCCTTTGGAGTACGACTCCAATCACCGCTGCTGGCCTACCCTCCTGAAGCCGGCCTATAGGGGTTATCTGCATCTCCTCTCAACTCCTCACTCCTACAGGAAGGCGGCTAACCCGGAGCCTTCTCCCTCCTCTTCTTCCCTCCCCTCCGCGGATAAAACGACTGGCTCGTCGGATACGAATTCAGAGAGATCTGAATGCTTAGACTCCGTGTTTTCTCCGAGGGAAAAGAGGCTTGCGGCCTCCATCTCCAAGAGCTCTACCCTCTGTAAGAGATAGCCTCCGAGTCTGTATCTCTTGAGGATCTCCTTTGTGGGCTCTAAGTACTTCACCGCCGATCTCGGATGAATCGTCAGCGTTATGTTGCCTCCGCAAGCTGGACACCTCCCGAGCAGGGGAGGCCTCCTGAACTTCTTGTTGCACTTTGAACACCTGAACTTCTGGCTCGCATACTTCCTGAGGTTACCCGCTATATCCCTCAGGAAGTGGGCAGACATGGCTCTGACAAGGGCGTCTTCTGCATCCACTGCCGCGAGCTTCTCCTCCAGCGCTATGTGCTTGTCAAGCTTCTCAAGCATCGTGTTCAGCCTGCGGTACATGGTCGTGAGGGGTCCTCTCCAGCAGTGGCTGGTGGGGTGAGTGAACCCTATGCTGGGGTACCTCTCTCCCGAAGCGTAGGCCGTTCCGACGGTCTGGATCACTGAACCCTCGAGCTCCTGAGGGTGAGCGTACCTGAGGGTGGCCTCGTAGAACTCGCGAGGGTACCTCCAGACCACCTCGATGTTGTAGCACTCGTCGTCAATGTAGCCCAGGTCGAGCCTTGTAACGAGTATGAGTGGAGCGTCCTCTCTGCCGCCAGGCTTGTACGGCAGGTAGGACTTGGAGAAGTTGAGGAGGCAGTCCAAGCCGAGCATGAGCGAGTCCTCATCTCCGTCGACGTTCCGCCTCTTTGCCGCGTGCAGGTAGGGGTGGGCCAGTATCACGTCGGCCTCTGTGAAGCCCACCACCCTAACCGCGTTCGCCACGAACGTGTGGGGTGATATCGTGAACAGTATGTGGCCCACCAAGTCCTCTGGACTCTCCAGGTTGTAATAGGGTGGCAGGCCGTAGAACCTCATCAGGAGTTCGTCAATGAACTTGGAGACCCTGAACAGGTACTCGGCAGCCTTTACGGGGATTATCACGTCCTGCACCTTGAGCTCCAGCAACTGGTCCTCTGAGACCAAGGGCCTGCCAAATGCGTCAGTTTCATATCCCAGCTCTCTGAGCTTCTCCACAGGCACGCCAACCTCTCTGGGCGTGAAGTGCGTCAGCGCCGCGTTAGTGACGTCAAACCTCACAGTCCCGTCCTTAAAGACGAAGAGCTCCTTGGAGGCCCTGAGTATCCCCTTCTCTAACGGCTCTGGGCTCTTCGACTTGCTGGTCAATCCCTGAACGCACTTGACTCCGTCAAGAGGGAGGCCTCCCCCCAGGCGGTCCACAGCCTCGCCTGCTATCTCCCTGATGTTGAGCTCTGTCGCTCTATATGGAACGGGTTCATCTCTCGGGTGATCTGGGCATTTCTGGCCCTCTCTGAGCCTCCTACCGCACCTGGGGCAGAACGGCTGGGGTTGCGTCCGAACCCCGCACTCAGGGCACAAGTAGTGGACGGTCTCTCGCCCGCACTTGGGGCATCGCCTCAAGGCCACCTCGACGGAGGCCCTCCCCCGCTGCAGGGCCGTCTTCAGCGAACGGGACATCCCCTTCTGCCTTCCTATCGGAAACAGGACATTAACTGGTGGCTTCATCTTCCTCGGCTTCGCCTTCTCTGGCCTGCCCAGCCTCATGCCAACGTAGTACGGCGCCTTTGGCATTATCCTGAACGGTGAGAGATCATTGACCGCCCTCATTACTTCGTGAGGGCCGTACTGTGAGAGATCGGGCAGATCTTCCTTTGCGAGTAGTGTTGCCTGCAGGGCCTTTGCGTCGTCTCCAGATACGATAATGAGGTCCTCCTCAACCCTGTGGGGAACGCCCAGCCTTTCAAGCACCTCTTTTACCCTCTCATCCCACTGGATGGGTATGAACTTCTCCTTGACCTTAGAATTCCTAAGAGCCTCAAGGAGGACTCTCAAATCGTCGACAGTTATGTCGTGCCAGAAGTAGGTCCACCTCGGGTGTAGTGGAACTCCTAGAGCCAGACTCAGCTGAGCCGCCGTATCGAAATCTACCCGAACAAATGGGTTCTCCTCGATGTGGAGAGGCAGTCTGTAGCCTTTCTTGCGAGCCTCCTCAACGATCCACGCGTGCCACCACTCCTCCACCCACGAAGAGGGGAGGAGAATGTGGTTATTCTCTAGAAACTCTCCAAATCCTATTAGGATATCACCTAAGAACAGAACTCTGTCAACCTGATCTTGAATCGCGCGAGCAGTCTCTACATCCTCGACTCTCACCACAGAGCCGTCTCTCAGCCTCACTATGGGCCCCTCGATTGAGTCGACCGGCATCACCACAGCGCTCTTCCCTGGCCTCTCAATTCGCACTTGAGTGCCCACCGCCAAGAACTCGTCCAGTATAACCATAGTTGCCGGGTGAACCCCAACGGAGGCGAGCCCTGTGTTCCTAGCATGGCCGTACCTCAGCCTGAATCCTCCAACGGCAGAGGGGTGTGAAAGCACGGGTCTCCCGACCACCGAGTCCCTGAGATACTTGTAGGAGGGCTCCACGTAGGGGCAACCGGAGAGAGCTTCCTCATGGTTGGCCTCCTCCTCGGCGTGTCCTCCAAGCCAAGCCCACCCGCTGTCGTCAAAGCCAACGACCTCCCTGAGCTTTGGGATAATCTTAGCGAGCTTCTTCCTCTTCTGCAGCAGGCAGTCATTGAGCACGAGGACTGCACCACCCCTGACCCTGTTGGTCTCAACTGTGGGCAGGTCCCTGTTGGTTGACACTTCGACCTGTTCGGTCGGCGGACCTGTCACCTCGACCACGAGGTTCCTAGCGACGAACTTCACTTCTTCTGGGGTAGAGTTGTACTGCAGGTGGACTGCCCTCTTGTAAAGCTCTACCTCCTCGGCGTACCTCTCCACTTCTGCGTCAGTGGGCTTGTATCTGTCTAGACCAAGCTTCTGCCTCACAAAATCTGCTAATACTACGCTCAGCGCTCCCTCGGTTCCGCCAGCAGTCCTTATTGGGCCGTTGTAGTAGACGGCTAAGTAGCAGCTGCCGTCTCTCGGGTTCACCTTGATCCTCACTGAGTTGATGCCCTCTATGGGCGCGGAGACCGTCGCGTCGGTCATTATTGCCATGCCGACCCTCACTGCTAGCTCCGCGAGCTCCTCTTGGGTGCCACTCCGTGAGGAAAGGATCTCTTCTGCAACCTTAAACGCGATTTCCACTTTACCCAAGCCCTGTCGGAGGTACTTCTCCGTCATCTCCGCGAGATCCGGCCGATTGAAGAGTGCAACAAGACGCTGGGGTAGGGTGTCTCCCCTAGCAACCTCTACGTTCGGAGACGGATCCAAGCCAACCGATCTAGCTCTCTGGGCGACTTCATAGAGTTCAGCGACCTTCTTCTCGAGCTCTAAGAAGTAAGCGTCTAGCTCCATTCCCCCGCCATAGACACCATTCGATGTTATTAACTGCTCGAAGGCCCTCTTCAAGTCTGGAGCAAGCTTAATTCACATTAAAACTAACAACTCTGTGGGTGACCTGAGTTGGGAAGGAGAAAGAGGAGGACCTTGGTTAGAACTAGGAGGCCTGTCAGGCGATCTGTGTTCTTCAGGTGTCCGAGATGCCAGCACACGTCTGTCGTGGTCGAGCTAGACAGGAAGAACGGGTTCGCCCTGATAAAGTGCTTCAACTGCCAGCTCACGGATACCGTTGAGATCACTAGCTCTGATGAAGCTGTAGACGCATACGCCAAGTTCTTCGATA
>DRBY01000108.1 GCA_011042755.1 Thermoproteota archaeon
AAGAGGGCCTCGGAGAAGCTTGGCAGGGGTTCGGAGAGGTTCGCGATGCATGTGAAGGGCATGGAGCTGCCTGGATACGAGCCTAGGGGATCCTTCGGAATGGCCTTAGCCTACGCCACGTCGGACAGGGGAGGGTGCCACCAACGCGCCTGGACCGTCAGAGCGGAGATCGAGGGTAGGCTTGGGCCCAGGTTCTCGATAGAAGGCAGGGCCAAGTTCGTTAAGGAGACGCAGGACGAGAGGGCTGCCTGCTTCTCCCTTGTGCTGTGCGACTTCGCTCCGCTGGAGGTAGGTCACTTCGTGGATATGCTGAACGCAGCCACGGGCTTCGACTTCTCAGAGGAGGAGTACCTGAGGGCTGGCGAGAGGATATGGAACCTGACCAGGATGTTCAATGTGAGGGAGGGAGTGAGCAGGAAGGACGACACGCTGCCTCCTAGGCTGATGGAGGAGCCTCTGCCCGACGGCCCGGGCGCCGGAAACGTGATCACGAGAGATATGCTCGACCGCATGCTGGACGAGTACTACGAACTCAGAGGTTGGGACTCTAACGGCGTGCCAACGCCGGAGAAGCTTAAGGAGCTGGCTCTCTCTGAGCTGATCTCAGACCTACCGAGAGAATGACGTAGGCACCCCACGCGCTCGACTTCACGCTCTTCGACTTGCCGAGCTTCACTGAGTCAGCGCGCGGGGGGATCGCTCTCCATCTAAAGGCTTCTCTACTCTGCCAATCTTCCCATGCTGGCGAGTTCCTCTGCTACGTCTTCGAGGCCGAGTTGGACCAACTTGTGCCTCTTAGGCCATCCAGTCTCCCAGTCAAGTCCTCTGTACTCGTAGTACTCCTTGAGCATGACCTCCAGCTCGACCACCTGGCCCTTGCCCGGCCCCTCTGGCATCGGCTCTTCCGTGAATCTTGGGTTTAGAGTGTCCTCCTTCCTACCGACTCCCTCCCTCGCGTTAAAGGCCCTCCTGAGCATGTAGATCCTCTCTCCTGCCAGCGCGAGCTTCCTCTCGTCTCCAAGCTCCTCTATGCCGGTCAGGGCCTTCAGCCAGGGAGCGAAGTCGTCGTAGTAGTAGATCATCGGCCACATGGCTCCGTACTTGCAAGTTATCATGGAGTCCACGATGGAGTAGAAGTTCTCGGTGAGCCAGGTCAGGTACCCCTTGCCCGTGGGGTTCAGCCTGTCGTCTATCACCATCTTCTTGGCTTCCTCCTCTCCGAACCTCTCGTAAGCATACTTCACGGCCCAGGGCAGCTCGTCGTAGGTGCAGAGACCTCTCAGGTGATCAGCCCCTCTAACATTAACGGCGTGAGCCAAGCCAATGGACTTGTGGCTCCTGCCGTCTTGAGCCGACGCCTCCAGCCCCTTGACGTGTATGACGTACCTCTCTGTGCCTTTGCCTATCTTTCTAGCTGCCCTTAGTGCGCCCTCGGCGAGAAGGTCGCCTATCCCCTCCCTCTTCGCCATCTTGTGGATGAGGTCTATCACGAGGTCGGCGTCGCCCCAGACGGGCTTGATGCCGCCAACGTCCCCTTCGGTAATTAGCCCCTTCTCGTAGCACTCCATCAGCCAGGAGATCACCTTCCCTGCGCTGATCACATCCATCCCGTAGTCGTTGCACAGCTCGTTGGCGTGGATTATGGCGCCCAGGTCGCTCACCATCACGTTGGAGCCTAGGGCCACCAGAGCCTCGTACTCTGGACCTCCCGTCAGAGTGCAGGCGTACTTCCCCGAGTCAACGTGGTGCACGAACTTGCACTGGAGGAAGCATGTGAAGCAGGACTTGTGGCTTATCCTGACGGCTTTTAGGGCATCTCCGTTGATCTTCTCGGCCTCTGGGAACAGGCCGGTCCAGTGATTCTTCGTGGGCAGTCTGCCTATGCTGTGCATGACGTCTATGAGGTAGGGCGTGCCGTAGCCCCTGATCGTGTCGTTGGCTATCTCCCGCCACTCTCCCGTGGTGGCCTTCTCGTATATCCTCTGGATGACCTCCCAGAACTCCTCGAACCGAGCGACCTTGATGCCCTTGCTGCCCCTCACCGCTATGGCCTTCAGCTTCTTGGAGCCCATCACGGCGCCCATGCCGGTCCTGCCTGCCGCGTCGTAGAAGTCCACTATGACATTGGCGAACCTGACCAGCCTCTCGCCAGCCGGGCCTATCACGGCCGACTGAATGCTCTCGTCTCCGATGTCTTCCCATATCAGCTTGAAGGTCTCCCTCGTCCCCCTCCCCCAGAGGTGGCTTGCGTCCCTGAGTTCCACGTGGTCGTCATCGATCCAGAGGTATACGGGCTTCTCTGCCCTCCCAGTTATGGCTATGAAGTCGTATCCAGCGTACTTTATCTCGGGGGCCAGCTGACCGCCGACGTGGGACTCGCCCCATATCCCCGTGAGCGGCGCCTTGGAAGCTATAGCCAGCCTTCCGGTCGCGTGACCTAGCGTGCCAGTCACGGGGCCTGTGGCGAAGACTATGACGTTCTCCGGGCCCAGGGGGTCAATGCCGGGGCTCAAGTGATCCCACAGGTACCTGGCGGCGAAGCCAGTCCCGCCGACGTAGTTTCTCATCCACGCTCTCGGGGTCTCCTTCACCTGGAACTTGCCGCTCGTGAGGTCGACCTCGAGATACCTCCCTGTGTAGCCCCCTACCTCCACCATTCACACCACCCTCGGCAGGGCCATCTCCAAGAGCTTCGGAATGCGCTCCAGGGCTTTCTTCCTCTTCATCAGGTTGGCTACGGTCACTGGCACGTACTTGAGAACCTCTTCTGGGCAGAACTTCACGCACTGAGGGTCGCCTCCGCAGAGGTCGCACTTGACCACCTTGTTCGATACGGGATCCACGGTCACGCCGCCGAACGGGCACACGGCGACGCAGGTCTTGCACCCTATACACAGGTCGTAGTTCAGGTTGACCAGACCAGTCTCCTTGTCTTTCTGAAGGGCTCCAGTTGGGCAGGACGCCACGCAGGGTGCATCTTCACACTGAACGCAGAAGACTGGGAAGTTCACGCCCCTCTCGGGATCCCTTATCACGGTGATCCGAGATCGCCGCGGGTTGAACTCGCGTTCGTGCCAGAAGGAGCAGACAACCTCACACGCCCTACAACCGGTGCATCTCTCGTAGTCAGCCACAAGCATCATTCTGACGGACGTCAAGGTAATCGCCGGCTCTGGTGATCAAGACTTCATAATAATGGTTCGTTTGCGAATCCAAACCTCTGTGGGGCCTATTTCCACGAGCCTCATAGGGAGGGAACCTGCCATCATCTGCTCTCGGTTCGACTGCCGGTCGCAAAGCAAGCTACTCGTGTTAGAGACGCAGCGCGAAACCTTTTTTGACGCCCCCTTTAATGCCTGTGAACTTGGAGGTGTTGAGCTACGTGACAAATAGTGAGGGCATCAAGGTCAAGTTCAGGTTCTACTTGACGGCGAGGGAGATTATCGGATCTAGGGAGCTGGAGGTTACAGTCCCTAGCGGCACTCTGGGAGAGGCTCTTGAGACGCTTAGGGCCAGGCTTGGCCCGAAGGCATCCGTTCTGTTTGATGGAGATGGGAACCTAAAGAGTCACTACTCCGTGCTGATAGACGGCGACCTGATTAGGCTCCCTCAGGGACTGAACACAAAGCTCAAGAGTGGCATCGTGATAGACCTCCTCCCACCGGTTGGCGGCGGATAACAAGGAGGCGTTGCCAGATTGCGGAGAGAGAAGGCGGATGTACTGGTTTTAGGAGGCGGTCCAGCTGGCATCTCGGCCGCCATTTCAGCTAAGAGGAGGAACTTGGGAGTGAGGGTCATACTGGTCTCCTCAGAGCCCTCTCACTACATGAGGCCAGCAGTTACGGCCCTGCTTGAAGATCCCCGCGTGAGCCCGGAAGAGATCGTCTCGCTGGACCCCGTGTTCCTCCTCGGGCAGGGAGTTGAGCCGTTCACCAGGGGGCGGGTCACGGAATTGACCGATGGCTTGGCCCATGCTCAGGGGCCGTGGGGCGAGGTTGAGTTCGAGTATGAGTCCTTGATCATCGCTACAGGGGGCGTGCCGTTCGTGCCTCCCATCGAGGGGGTTGACCTGAGGGGGGTCTACTCCGTCAGGACGCTGAGGGACGCTAGGAGGCTAGCCAATCTGCTCAGGCCAGGTGTGAGGTTGTCTGTAGTCGGCGCGGGTCTTGCTGGAGTCAAGCTAGCCGTGGCGGCGAGCAGGAGGGGTGCCGTCGTGACCCTACTTGAGATGAAGAGAGTCCTGTGGACTGTGCTCGATCCACCCTTGACCGATTTGGCTAAGAAGCTTGTTGAAGGCTCGGGGGTCAGGGTGCTCGAGAACAAGGCTGTCGACAGGATCGTAGAGGGACCTCAAGGGAGCGTGAGCGGCGTTGAGGCCGGAGGGGAGGTCATAAAGGCGGACCTAGTAGTCTTCGCCACGGGAGTCAAGCCCAACAGCGCGCTCGCTCGAAGTCTCGGCCTGAAACTCGGCGTCCGAGGAGCGATAAAGACCGACGAGGGGATGTCCACCTCCAAGAGAGGCGTCTGGGCCGCCGGAGACTGCGCCGAGACCCTAGATCTGATAACAGGCAAGCCCACCTACAGGCCCATAGGGAGCATAGCTTTCTTGGGCGGGAAGATAGCGGGCATCAACGCGGCAGGAGGGAGCGCCAGATATCGAGGGTTCATCCGCAGACAGGCGGAGGATGTAAAGGGGCTCCACCTGGTCTCGCTTGGGCTGACCGGCGCTGAGGCTCAGGCGTTAGGCTTGGAGTACGATGTGGTGGAGTTGCACAGCTCGTGGCCGGACCCCCAACTCCCGTGGTGGCTGAAGAGGCCGCTGAAGCTGTCGGTTGCGATAGTCGAGAGGGGGACCGACAGGCTCATCGGTTTCCAAGCAATCGGGGGCCCGCTAGCTAGGAGGAAGTCCTACACGATCGTACGAATGATAGCCGAAGGGCGAGAGGTCAGCAGTCTGGAGACGCTGGGCTTCAAGGCAGCCTAGCCTCAATTGAGGGAAAAAGAAGAAGGGAGGTTAGGACCCTAGGGCAACCAGCACCATCTCTCCGCCGCCCGTCGCAAACTCGGCCTTGACTATTCCAAGTGGGGGAGCGTCGCTGCTCCACCAGAAGGTGGCGCCGGCGGAGGATATCTTGTAGCATGTGAATGTGCCGGCTGGCACTGTTATGATCTCCGTCCCGATTATCCTGCTCACCCCAACCTTGGGAGTGTACTGGTACTGCTCTGGGGCCGCGGACTGGCACCCCATGCCAGCTATGCAGACTTCGACCTCGACGGTCTCGCCGGTCTCGACATTGATCCAGGCGGTCACTGTGGTCACGGGCTGGCCGCCCTGCCCTTCTATCTCGTACTCGTAGGTCACCTTCAGGCACTCCACGCCCCTCTTAGTCTCCCTGCCCTGCACGGTCACAGTCATGGTCATCTTTGGACCCTGGGAAGTCGTTATCTCGTACTTGGCCCACATGCCGGGCTGCAGGCTCCGCCAGAACGCGGCGAAGTCAACCTCAGGAGGCTGCTCAGATGGCGGAGGCGTTGTGGGCTGGGGCGTCGGCTTAGGAGTGGGCTTTGGAGTAGGCTTAGGGCTCTTTGGAGGCTTTGGCTTCTGAGTGGGTGGCGCCGTCGTGCTTGGAGCCTCCGTCGCCGGGGGCTGGGTAGTGGTCGGAGGAACCTCTCCTCCAGGCTTGATGTAAAAGTAGTAGAAACCGACACATCCCAAAACTACGGCTCCAATCACTATGAGGGCGATACCCTTAGATGTCATATCACCACCCGAGGGTCTCTCTCCACATAATCGTGGAGAGGCCACCTAATAATTGATGTTCAGAATATTTGGTTTAGATCATTGGTCTATGGAGCATCCCCTACCTAAAGCCTTCCTCACCAAGATAGTTGGCTGCGAAGACTGATTCGCCTGGTATCTCTACATGCTAAGCAAGTCGGATAGGCCTAACTTCGAGATAATCTCTCTACTTGGTTTTCCGGACTCATTCCATCCCCTCATCGCGTAGAATTTCTTGAGGCACGCTCTAAAGTCCTCCTCGCTGACGAAGGCCCTCATGCCTCTCGAGGGACCATCCGGCACCGGTTCCCACATCCTGGGCGGCAAGACATCTTCTTCCTCCGGATTCAACCCTTCCCTTAGGTTGAACATCCTGATCAGCGTCTCTATCCTCCACCCCACTTTGAGCAGATCCTCAACGCTGTACTCCTCCCCCGTGGCAGCTCTCAGGATCCTAGGATAGTCTTCCACCCTGGTGTCTAAGAAGACGCACATTATCAGGCTGTCTGCTAGGGCCTTCTCGTCTCTCCTTCTTATTAGAGACTCGACCGTTCCCAAGGCGCTCACACTGGGCTTCTCCTGGGAGTCAGGCCAGCCCCGCAGGTGGGAGGCCCCCACGTCAGCGGTGGCGTAGCTGAGCCCGAGCCCCAGCCTACCTCTAGGGTCCCAGGCGGCCATCTCAAGCCTCTTGACGTGAACCGCTAGCTCTGGAGCGCCCAACTCCTCTGCGGCCCTGGCGGTCCCTTCCGCCAGCAGATCTCCTAACCCTCGCCTGTACGCGATCGCCTCTACTAGCCTCAAGAAGGCGCCGGCGTTTCCAAACCTGAGATCCTCGAACTTCTCGTCTCTCAGCAGACCTCTCTCTGCGCACTCGGCGGCCATGGCCATGACGCTGCCGGCGCTTATCACGTCCATGCCGAGCCTGTTGCACCTCTCGTAGAGCCTGATCATGTCCTCTACCCTCTCGAGGCCCAGGTTGGTTCCCAGCATCGCCATTCCCTCGTACTGAACTACCGTGAGCTCGCCGCTCGGCAGTCTGTGGTACTTCACGCACGCCTTCGGGCAGAGGAAGCAGGAGAGATCCCTGAATCTGTACCTCCTGAGCGCGGAGGGATCGTAGTTCTCGGCGTGCTCGAAGTGCGTCGTCTGAAAGTTCCTAGTCGGGAGCATGCCGAGAGCGTTTGCAGAGACGACTCCCCCCGTCGTGCCGTCGTTCTGCGGCCCCCGCCTACCCTCAGTCCTCCTCAAGATCTCCACCGTGATGTTCAC
>DRBY01000123.1 GCA_011042755.1 Thermoproteota archaeon
CTCAGGCCACCGCGCTTGAGCTCTATCTCGCTACGCAGGGCCTCGAGAAACTCTGCTTTTACTCTCACGCACGCCCTCTCGGGGATGAACTCTGCAAATCTCGGCGGATGGCCCACCCTGATGGGCTCCATCTCCGGGATCTCGGCTAAGGAGATCACGTAATCTCCCACTTCGAACTCCTTAGCTGGTCTCCAGACGATACCTCCTGGGGTCAGAACCGGGAGGGGGTGATCCTCAGTCAGCCTCAGGGACTTGCCGCTCTCGGTCTTGATTTCAATCAGCCTGTTAACCTCGCGGCTGCTGAAGCCCGCTACCTGGATAGCCTCCAGCTCTAGGGTTCGCGGGTTCACCGACAACACGAAGATGGGTTCTTCGTTCTCAACAAGCTCTCCTATTGGAACGAGCCCTCCATCCGCTGAGAGCACCAGAGAATCGTACGTCAGGCAGTACTTGAACCAGTCGTTGAACTCAGGCACGATGAAGTTGTACTTCAGCCCCTCGTAGGCTTGGCCCAGCCTTATGAACTTGGCTGGCGTCATACCGCCGCAGTACCTGTTCCTCCCCGGCAGCCCGTGGGCGGGTATTGACCTCCTATCGTCCCCGAGGATCATCGCGGCTATTGAGAAGCTCTTGCCGGTTCCCGGCTCTCCGAACAGGGCCAGGTTGAACCCGGTCCTCATGGTCACCCTGCCCGTCGTCGCGGAGATCACGGGAGCGTCGGCTATCGAGTACTGCTGAGCTATCGCGAGCAGGATGTCGTAGTACAGGAGCCTCCCGAATGTGGAGCTGAGCCTCTCAGCCAGCTTCGCGGCTGAGAATGTCTTGCCGAACTCAGCCACTTCCTCAAATCTCACGTCCAGAACCTCCCTAAGGTGTCTCTGGAACTCAGACTCCATGCGCATTATCTCAGGCATCTCGAGTTTGGCCGCGGAATCGAACCTCTTGTACTCGCTCAGCAGCTCTTCTATGCAGGATTTGATTGGCTTAAGGGCTTCCTCGAGCCTGCAGATCCTGCCGTCCGGTAGCCTATAGGCTAGCCCGACTTCTAGGAGCCACCTCACGAACTCCTTTGAGTACGGCACTCCCTCTACCTTGAGCTTAGCCTCAAACTCTCGCTCGGTAAGTCCATCCTTGGCAGAGATTAGCACATCGAGGGCCTTGAGGCCAGCTTCCCTCCAGAGGTGCGCCGTCTCCCTGACCGCAGACTCGACCGAGTACCAAGATCCCTCTGCCTTGAGCTCGCTGCCCCTAACGGTGTAATACCTGCCGCAGAACAGGAAGTCTTCCCCAAGGCCCAACTCTTCGAGGAACTTGGAAAGTTCCTCGTCCGTTATCGTCTTTGCGGACTGCCAGACCTTCTCATCGTCTATCTCTTTTCCAAAGTAGTTCGCGACTCTCTTGATGATCAGGTACCTCTCCCATGCCTTCGTGCCCCTCCTCCTGCCCCTGCCTCTCCGTCGCCGAAGAATACCCATCCTGTTAACTCCTCCTGGTAGAACATTTTCACGTTTCCACGTCAGGGCGTGAACCCCGTGGGTGGAGTTGTAAGCATTCCATCTGAGCCCTCTGAGGTGAACCAGATTTCTGCAAAAGCTATCACCGGCTTGCCCTGGCTTGGGATCTCACAGTAAAATCTTCCACCACCCTCGTCCTGCATTCTCACCTTGAGCCACTCCCCAGCGAGCCTCCCCTCCTCATCGACCGTCGAGTACCAGAGGTCCACGTTCCTCACGATCGTCCCTCTTGCGTTCAGCTTGAGCGAGGCTCGGATGGATCCGTCAGCTGACTCCATGGTTAGGTCGCCTATGCGAGGGAGCGGAGAACCCGTCACTACATGCTTGAGGAAGATCCTCCACGCAAAGCTGGCCTGCGGCACGGACTCGAGTTCGGCCCCTCTCTCATCCAGAATGACCGCGATCAGCGGAGCATGGTCCTTGGAATCATAGGTCAAGCCCAGCGGTCCTGGTGACTCTGAGGCCCCGAAAACGACCATTAGATCTCCCTCGAGAGACGAGGCCACTGTCTTTGGATCGTAGCATTCTAGGAAGGTCTTCCTCTGATCCTCCGAGAGTGTGGACAGGGCTTCCCTAACTGACTCGATAAATGGGCCGCCCTCAGTCAGTTCCATGGCGCTCTTTAAGTCCCAAGCCGGGATCGATCTCACTGCCACGGCCACTATCCTAGGATCAGCGTTCGCCGCGAGAACAGCCCCCCAGGCAGATATCCCACTACCTGAGACTACGAACTTTGTCGGATGCGTGTGAGCGACCGTATTCACGAGGGTTGCGGCTCTCATTATCGAGCTAGCCACCGCGTAGATCAGAACGTCTGAGGGCTTGCCGGAAGAGCGGAACTCTGATATGGAGCTTACTAAGAGTTCTTCCACGCTCTTACCGCTCAACACAGAGTCCGGAGGGACATCGTAGAGCAGCAGTACCGGAACTCCAGACTCTACCGCGGCCCTCAGCCCGTACATCTCCAGAAAGGTCTCGTTGAACGAGGCTGGACCAGAGCCCGCGAGAAATATCGCTGCGTACTCCTCCTTGGCGACCATAGGCTCAACGAGTATTGCTCGATGGTTCCAGGTATTCCCCATCCAACTAACGCTGTCAAATCTGAGGACGGTAATCGCTACGCCCATGTCCTCGTAGATCAGGGGTTCTCTGGCCCCCACCACGACGTTCAGGGTGTCATTCCTCAAGATCTCCTCCATGTCGAAGTAGAGAGAGCCAACCCTGAACTCCTGCTCGTGCCTAGGCAAGATGAAGACCGCGAGACCGGCTACGATTGCGAGAACTATAGCAGCCGCGATGAAACGCTTGTACCTCATCCAAGGACTAATCTAACCTCCCGGCGTATAAAGGCAACCTCGCGACCTTCAGCCGTACCTCGCAGCCTCTTCGGCGAGCTTAACTACTCGCGCTGCGGTTGACCTATCGAGTCCTGCATCTTTCAGCCTCTTAACGCCAGCAGAGATCACGTCTCTCAGAGTTACAATGCCCCTACTCACTAGCGCCCTCCAGCCCTCTTCCGGAATGTCGATAGCCGTCACTGGGTACAGCCCCGTGGAGTCCACCAGCTCCCTGAGCCCCGCGCCTCTCGGGAGATCCCAGCCCGTGAGCATCAGGCCCACGCACGAGGCGTATCTCGCGGCCGCCGTAGTGAATCGAGTGTTTGTGAACAGCCACGCTCCATCAAAGTGATCCTCTAGGTCGAGAAATCGAGCGTACGTGTACATGGCGGGCTTCAGATCTGTGTAAACCCCCTGCTCGTGGTGGAACTTGCACTCGACCATTATCCTGCCGCGCTCGCCCTCGAGGGCGATGTCTACCTCCTGCTCGACGCACCTCCCCTGATAAACGACTCCAATCCCAAGCACGCGGTACCCGTGGGCAGCAAGGACTCTGGCGACGTACTTCTCGAATGGGTAGCCCGTGGGCCCGAGGCGCATTATGGCGCGCTTGAGGTCATACCTTACGCCTAGCCCGGGCCTCCTCAGCTCCCGCAGGTGTCTCAGCGCGAGATCTAACAGCTCCCTGGTGCTGATCCCGTCGTAAATTTCCGATTCTACTCTTGAGATTATCTCATTCGCCAGGCTTGCATCCGCGCCCGCGCGAATTAGGGATCTCCTGATCTTCCTCGGATCGAACTCCTCGAGTTCTCCCGTGGCCTTTCTGACCCTCACCGGGTGTCTGTGGTGCAAACGCTTATCACAATTTCCCAGAGGGTGGAACAAGCAATTGGCGCGAGAGTCTAGGATAACGCTTTTCTTTTCAAAAAATTGCATTCGTAGGTAGATCTTCTAAACGATTTTAACCTCGCAGGTAGCATCACCATGAGCTATCCGGCGGGGGGATGGATTTGCTGCCATTTGGGTGGGCGAGAGACTACATGCTCCGACTCATTCGTGAGCTGAAGAGTATTGCGAGGTCTTCTGACCCGTGGATAGGAGCCGAGAATTCGGAAGCGGCGGTAATAACGGCGCTGCTGCTGGATGCGATAGAAATAGTCGTATCTGGAGTGGCCTACAGGATATCCGACCTGCCTCCCGAGGTAAGAGAAGAGCTCGAGTTCAAGCTGAGCAAGGCGCTCGCCTTAGTGCAGTCCTCCCTCAACAGTAACTCGTCAGGAGGACTCAGACCCGCTCAGGGCCCTCTCCCTGAAGTCCTTAACCAGAGTGGCAGAGAATATGACGAGTGACTGCAGCCTGTCTGGGTTGAGGGAATCTCCCCAGACCTCGCCGGTGATCAGGAGGTCTCCCGCCGGGTCGCACCCATACTTAACGTGACTCATGCTCGGGTTCTGCTCCAAGAGCCAGCGCTCAAATCCCTTTACGGGAGTCGGAGGGTCTGAGTTAGCGTATATCTCGATCCTGTCTCTTTCCTCGTCTATGACCAGAAACACCTTCACAGTGTAGCCTTCAAGGCCAAATATCAGCAGGAAGGTCCCCTCCTGGGGTTCGACAAACTTCAGATCGGTTTGCTCAAGCAGAGAGCGAACCTTACTCACGAGTCCACTCATTCATTTCCCCCGCGTGACCGGCAAACCCTACGCCGCGTGCTTTAATCGTTTCCCTAAGAAGGGAGGGCAGCTGTGGTAGGCTTGCCCAAGTCGCTGAGCAAGATCACGCTAAGCCGCTCGCTGTTCGAGGCGCTGCTATCCGAGCTGCTGCAGAGCCCCGTGGAGAGGGCCGCGCTCCTGTTTGGGAGCGTGGAGGGAGACAGAGCCGTCGTTTCAAGAGGAGTGGTTGCCGTAAACGAGGAGGAGTCGCCGACGCACTTTCGCGTTGACCCCACGTTCCTCCTGAGAGTCCTAGAGGAGGCCGACGCTAGGGGGGAGGAGTTCGTTGGCTTGCTGCACGTCCACCCTGCGCCGCCGGAGCCGTCTGAAGAGGACTTGGAGTACATGGAGATCAACCCGGTGGTCTGGATAATAGCCTCGAGGTCCGGCGAGTACGCCGCGTACCAGCTCCTCAGTGGAGAGCTGAGGGGGGTCGAGATAGAGCTCACGTGACCTCTGGCTCAGCTCAGACGCCAAGACGCTATCCACTCATGCAGAGCCGAGTGCATCATCTCTGCGGCGACCCCAGCTATGATAATCGCCATGAACCTCCCCAGGGCCCTCGTGCCGTTTACGCCGAGCACTCTCACCAGCTGGAGCGAGTACCTCAGCACCAGGTACGTGGTTACCACGACAATAACTATCGCGGAGAGGAGAATCGCTATGCCGGCGACCCTGCTTCCCGTCTCTGCGGGCAGGCTCGCTGAGAGTATGATCAGCGTCGCGATCGTTCCGGGTCCGACCAGCAGGGGGGTCGCGAGTGGTACTACCGCCAGCTCCTCGCTCTCTAGCTGCCTGGTTCTCGGAACGCCCTTCAGCATATCCACCGAGATGACGAAGAGGAGTATGCTCCCACCGAACTTTAGGCTGGGCAGGCTGACTCCCACTGCCCTCAGGAACGTGTCTCCAGCCAGGGCGAAGACCGACATAATCGCGAACACTGCTATAGACGCCGTTCTGACGATGTACCTCCTCTCCTCCATGCTCAAGTCTTCCGTTAGGCTTAGCATGGTGGGCACCACGCTGGGCGGGTTCAGTATTGCGAAGATCTGAATCCAGGTCACTCCCACGAGTCTGATCAACTCAGCAGGGCTCATCTTGGAGGACGCCCTTGTCCTGATATAATTGGGTCACGCCGCTCCGCCGGGTCAAACTTATTGCCCGCTCGGTGGGCTGGGACAGGGATAGGATTGGACGTCAGGCTGGCGATGGCCGGGGTGGTTCTCATAGTGCTCGCTGTACTTCTCGCTCCTCTCCCCTTCCAAGAGGTTACTCCGGCGAACCAGACGACTCCGCAACCGCAGGCGCAGGCGCTAGAAGACAGGATGCGGGAGAAGGGACCCATAGAGATCACGGTGAGGCAGGCTGCGTTGATCGAGAACCCACTGGATGAGGAGGTTAGGGGCTACGTCTACATGGCTGTTCCAGTCAACTGCTCCCATCAGGAGTCCTACTTGGCAAGCGCTCCAACCGGGACGATCGTGCACTTCGATGACGAGGGCAACCCCTTCCTAGTCATAGAGCTCGTCCTAGGCCCGAAGGAGGTAACCTGGGTCAATGTCACGCTCAAGGTGAGATTGAAGCCATACGTGATAGACTGGGCGGCTGAGAAGAGGGTCTGGCCCCCTCTGAACGTCACGCTGCTCTACACGGGGAGAACCAGGTACTGGGACACGTCCAACTCGACGCTCAGGGAGCTGGCTCGTGACATTGCCGGCAGCGACCACGACCCCGTGCTTATTGCGAAGAGCCTCGCCTCTTGGATATCGACTCACCTAGAGTACCACGTCAGGTTTGACAGGCTGGGCTCGAACCGAGCGGTCAAGGCCGGGTTCGCCGAGATGTACGTCTACGGCGACTGCACTGAAGTCGCTGACGTCTACGTGACGCTGGCTCGAATACTCGGGCTGCCGGCCCGAACGGCATACGGCATGATGAGGCTCAAAGAGAGCGAGGATGTCTATTGGGCGAACTTCACCTCTCAGGACTTCACGGCCTGGACCGGGCACGTCTGGCCGCAGGTCTACATCTCTCCGTGGGGCTGGGTCGATGTCGAGATGCTTGAAGGGAGTACGCCGAAGGTGGGCGACTACTCCTGGCGGCACGTAATCTACGGCTTTGAGTCTAGGAAGTTCATGGGCTCTGATTTCTTAGGAGCCTTCTGCAGGACCAGCTTCGGCAGCGAGCCCC
>DRBY01000099.1 GCA_011042755.1 Thermoproteota archaeon
AGTATTAGGATCTCTGATGATCTGGTCGCTGCCGCATCGTGGGCACGTAAATTTTACCTCGGTAAATAGCGCGGCCTTCTTCTCGTCCTTCTGGCCACCCTCCAAGGGATCCCCTGGTGTGTTGCCTGCGAAACCCATATATAAAAGTTTCGCATTCGTTAAAAGGAAGATCGAAGCCGAACATAAACGAGCCATTTCCTCCTCAGATTGAATAAGATATTTTGATTTCACGCAGCTTAAGAAATATATTTTCCTAATTGCCTCACTTACACGAGCTAATTGAAGAGTTGCAGCAGCGTTATTATGGTGAGACCCACGGCAGACGAGAGCCAAAATTCGGCGACTGCGTGAACATCAGAGGTTCTGCGTGAAAAGAGCACGCTGGTTAGGAGCCAGAGAGGTGACAGGACCATGACTAAGTGAAATCCGTAAAATTCAGCGAACGGCTGTCCTATGCTCGCAAAAAGTAGACCCAAAACGCTTGCCCAAGTTAACCCTTTCCGAGCTTCCTTGAGATTCATCTCGATATATTACTGTAGTGAACATCTATCTTTAGAGGGTATTGGTAGAAAACTTTGAAATAGAAAACTCCTTAGAGGAGCATGGTGGCCTCAACTAGATTTTTCTTGGCTAGGAGGGTGATGTAGATCTCAGATTGCAGATAAACTGATAGAGCAACCGAGAAAGTTTGATAAGGGGGTGGCGTGAGAACGCGCAGCCAAATCTGGCTGACGGCTAAGCCCAGTCACAGTTATAGCTACTTCTCCTGCGGCCCAACCGGTGCCCCTGCCGTACGAGGAGAGGTTTCGCGACCGAGTAGGAAAGCTTATCGCAATTGGAGAATATAAGCTGGAAGAAAAAGTTCCTCTAGCGGATATAGTACTTGCAAAATATTCGAGAAAAGCTAAGCTCTCCACCGGGGGGGTCATCGGGAAAATAGTGCTATGGGATGCGCCCGGAATCGGGGCATGGAAGGAACTCCCGCTTCCGGCAGCTAGGGCCAGGATTTATGTAGAGAAGAGAACTTACAGGGTTAGGTGGATTCCTTACCGAACCATCACAGAACTCGTCGAGCTTGAGATCTTGACTAGTGGGAGGTTCTTGGTCGGTAGACCTAAGGAGGGTGGAGCTACGCTCCTAGTCGCCGACCGCCAGTTCAAGGAGGCCTGGGCATATGGACCCAAAGGCAAGCGACGCCTTTTGAGTAAAAGAGGCTAGGCTTGCCCGCCCGTTGGGCGGTGAAAACCGTTATAACCTGGAGAGCATGAGGGAAGAGGGGGCCGTGGTCTAGCTTGGTAGGATGCCAGCCTGGGGCGCTGGTGGTCCCGGGTTCAAATCCCGGCGGCCCCACCATGCTCTTTGGATGTAAAAATCTCGTGTAAAATGCCAGATGACCTTTGCTAGCGTTCTAGCAAAATCTACCAACAGAGTGTCCCTCATTAGGATCGACGAGAGTGCTATCAATGTGAAATGTAAGCCGGCCTAGGCTGGCCCAATGTGGCTCGCTACCAATGCTCTGTCGGAGCTATCAGAAGTTACCTGCACAATAGCACGTTCGCCCAACGGCACGTTCTTTGGGACACCCTTAACGAAGCAAGTAGGGCCCTCCTTGAACGGATACGCTACCCTATACTTGGTAACGACGTCGCCAGACATTACTACCTCGAGTTTAGAGCCAACCATCTGCCTCTTCCTCCTCAGATTGAATTGCCTGGCGGCCGACTCAATCATGCCAGATAGGCGGTCTTTGCTAGCTGGGGGTCCAGGCGGCATGCGTTCGAAGGCCGATCCAGGAAGGGGCTTGAATCTATACACGGTGACTTTCTCAACTCCGGCCTCGTAGAACCTCTCTATCATGGAGACCGTTGCAGCAACCGTCTTGGCAGTCTGGCCCGGTAAACCGTGGATAAAATAAGCGTACACTCTGAGGCCAGCCTGGGCCGCCGCAATTACTCTCTCGGCAGCAAAAGATGATGGACACGGCCTTCCTAACAGCCAAGAGTGAGCGTCGTCTCCAGTTTCAACTCCGACGTGAATCACGCTGTCTGGGAGACAGCCTAGGATCAGGTCAATGGCTTCGTCCGTGAGCAAGCAGGGCTTGACGTTCTCTATTCCTACGTATACCTCGCCTCTCCGTATCTCCGGCACGCGACGTATTCCGTCTAGTAAATCCTCAACGGCACTTAGGTTCGGCCCGGGCTCACACGGATCAATGGGGAGTGCAACCTCGTCTCTACCAAAGTCTAGGAAGTCTGCGCCGCTCAGTATGACCCTCTGAACACGCCGTGACACGAGGTCCGCCACTTCGGCGGTTATAGCCTCCTTTTCTCTCGACTTTGGATAGCCGTACACTGCTGGGATAGAGCAGTAGCCACACCCCGGCGGAATGCCCTGAGGGCATTCTTGAACAGGAGCTCGACGGCCGAGACAAGAGCCGCAGCTTTTGCAAATTTTGCGATTCGCAGTCAGAAGAGGTCTTAGGTAGTTTGAGCACCCTCTCTCTACTTCTACGTAGACTCTGGCGTATCTGAAGTGCGGCGTAGACGTATAGTACTCAACAGCCTCAGTAGATGGCCTGTAGGTGTTTAGTTCATCTCTAGAGATCCTCTGCGTTGGCCCCAAGACTGCTCTGCCTCTCTTAACTCTGATGACATTAGGGGTCTCGGGCGGGATGTTAGAAGGATCTTCCAAGCCTCCAGACTTTATTATGGAGTCAAGAGCTACCTCACCCTCTCCCCAGACGCCAAGATCGTATCCTAAGAGGGAAACTTGCGTGGGATCCGTTGTAATGGGCCCCCCTAGTATCTTAACCGCGTGCCTGTACTTCCTCGCAATTTTTAGAGCAACAGGAGCGTCCATCGTCATTGCGCTGACCATGAGAACATCCACATCTTTGGGAGGTCTACGTAGCGCATCTTCGGCAGTCCTGAGATTGTATTGAATCCCGTTAACCTCAAGAACTCCCGCTATGGCTCTCGGTCCTGCGCCTATCACATCTAGAGAAGATCTTCGCTTCCCAGAGCCAGCTGCCAAAGCGTCTACCAGTAAGACTTTCATCCAAGCTGTCTTACTGGGAGGGGATTATATCCTGCTGCTATCGATCAGGAGGGATGCTGACTAGTGAGGGCTTGCTTAAGGGAGACATCAAGCTTCGAGAAGAGTGTAGAGAGCTCATCGCAAGGCCGAGAGCGCCCGTGAGGTCTGAGCTTAAACCTGGCGACTTAAGCGGGGCCAGCATGATCATCGCGGTTGGGGATAGAGTGACGCAGACCCTTCTCGACCTCTCCAAGCCTCCTCAGGTTGCAGTAGTTGACCTCCAAGAGAGGAGAAAGTTTGTCGGCATGCCTGAGGGTTTAAGCCAGTATAGGATTATAGAGACTAGTAATCCGGCGGGGATAATTACAGCCAGAGCTTGGAGAGACATCAAAGAGGCGATTCAGAGGGCATCTGAGGGAGAGAGGGTCGTAGTATTGGTGGACGGTGAGGAGGATCTACTGGGCTTCCCCGCAGTAATATGCGCTCCAAACTGCGCAGTAGTTCTATATGGTCAGCCGGGGCAAGGCATCGTCGTCATTCACGTAGATGAGAAGAGGAAATCGGACGCAACGTCTCTCTTACTGCGATGCTTCGACCTTGTGAGGGGCTGATCTAACATGCTCCAGATCCTGCCCATAGGTCCTATAGACCCACCTATACGCGTTGGCGAGGACTTCATCGAGAGGCTGGAGAGGGAACTTGACTCGAGAGGCCTGAGGTTAAAGGACGGTGACGTGATTGCCGTAGCCAGCAAGATCGTCGCCTACAGCCAGGGTCGAGTCGTCCCCCTTGAGAGGTGGCGCAAGATCGATGGCAAGGCTGAGGCGCTGGCTAAGTACTATGGCGCAGAGAAGTGGAAGGCTGCGGCGGTCTTGGCGGAAGCTGACGCTGTACTGGGTGGCTATCAGGGCTATATCCTCACCTATAAGAATGGGATTGCAGTAGGTACCGCCGGAATTGACAGGTCTAACTCGCCCCCAAGTCACGTTGTCCTTCACCCCGTGGACCCAGACTCTCAGGCAAGGAAGGTTGTGGAGTGGGCCCGAGCACGGTACGGAGTGACCATTGGGGCCATCATAGTCGACAGTAGGCTGACGCTCTTCAGGAGAGGGGTCATCGGGGTAGCCCTAGGTGTCTGGGGACTTCGCCCACTGAAAGACATGCGAGGCACGCTCGATATATACGGAAAACCGCTGAGGTTCACCGTTGTAAATGTGGCAGACAGCCTTGCCGCCGCCGCTTCTTTAGTCATGGGAGAGGCGGGCGAGCGGATACCTTACGCGTTGATTCGATACGACGGAGCCGAGGTCGGATTTGAAGAAGGTGGAGAAGAGCTAAGAGTCGGTCTCGAAGAGTGCTACATCTACAATTCGCTCCTCAATCCCCCTCCTGAGGCTCTCTTGGGAGAACATGGTGTCTAATCCTAACAAAGGCGTGCCTCGTGAAAGATCTGTACTCCCTGGCCGAGAGCAGCGCTTTCCCCACGGCCAACACTCTATCCTGTTCGTCCACGACGAGAACCTCACTCCCCGGCCTAATGTGTGGGTCGGCTGTCTTCACGAATTTCACGAAGACGGTCGTTCCCCTAGCGACTTTTTCTGCGTACCTCTCACGCACGACAACCCTTCCCCTGGGCCAGGGGAGCACAGACGCTAGTCTCTTAGCTCCTTCAAGCGATGGGATGAACATCCCGTCGGCTGGCCTTATGCTCCCCACTCTCACGTCTCCGTCGTAGACATCTCGCGGCATTCCCGTGGCCTTGGATCGAGTTAGGCGCGGAGAGGCAAAGGCATGCTGAGCCTCCCTACCGTAGAAGAACTGGATTGTGTGAAGGATGATCTCGGCATCGGTGGGCTCCTCGCTCGGCTCTGTCCACCCCGGCATGTGGGTCTGACCGAAGGGATATGTGTACCTCAGTCCAAGGGGGACCACTCCATAGAGTGGGTGCTTGAATCGCCTGCCTGAACTAACCCTAGAGAGCATCTTACTAGCCCTAACGACCTCGGGTCTCAGAGCTGTCTCAGGCCCTGAGTAGAAGAGCCCGTGAGACTTTGTAATAGGCTCTCGCTCCTCCAAGAGTTCTCCATATCCTTCAAACGCGCGCTTGAGCGCGGCTAGTAATCTTGGATGCGCTCTTACCCTCTGCTGCACCAGCTCCCACAGCCACTGCCCTCTGATAGCCTCCCTGATCAGCTTGATCTCAGATAAGAGCGTGTAGAGGTTATGTTTTGATAGCAGCCTGACTCTCTCAGGCTTGGGTAAGGAACTCAGCTCATTGGGAGACCACTTTGAGCACACCGGGCAAGTGCATGGGAATTCATCAAGCTCTCCCAGCTCGATGGTGCCGTGAACCGTCATGTATCGATCTCCCTCAGCGTAGAGCGCGTATGAGGCTGAGTCAAAGCTGTCGGCACCTAGCGCAGTGTAGAGCGCTAGCACGGCTGGTAGGCCTATCCCCCAGAAGTGCAGGGGCCTGCCGGATGGAATCCACTTCCTGATCTTCAGGAGCAGGTCGACTTGCACCTCGAAGTCGTATGTCTCAAGGGCGACCTTGAGAGAGCCAGCTCCGTAGTAGTCAAAGTTCAACGCTGACATCTCTCGAGCGGTGAACTCTATCAGGTCCCAGTGAGACGAGCCCTGGGGCGTACCTATCCATAGAGTCCCCTCCAACTCGTCTCTTATCGACCTCCACTCTCTGGCGCTCCTCAGAGTGACGGCTACACCTCGCAGCGCTTCCTCCCTAGAGATTCCAGCCGCCATAGGGATGTCTACTATGGAAGCCACGTCAGCTCCAATCGCGTGCTGGAACTTGAGCATCTCGACGTTTGTCACTTCTATGCTCCCGAACCTGTAGATCTGATAGGCTCCTGAATCTGTGAACACGACTCCGTCGAAGCCCAGCAGCTTGTGGACTCCTTCCTCGAGGGCAACGTCTCTGAGCCAGCGCGACCTCCAGATTATGTAGGAATTCGTGAAGATCGCGTCGGCTCCCATGTCCCGCATCTCTTTAGGGGTGACATAGGGCTTGTTCGGATTGTAGACCGGGAGAAAAATTGGGGTTCTCAGAGTCCCGCTTCTGGTTTCCAGCTCGCCAAGCCTAGCCGACGCGTCGACCGCTCTTACCTTGAAGTCTCCAAGCATTCTCCTCTCTGTTAGGGGGAAGTTAATGAAAATAAATGGAGGAGGGGGCGGGGGGATCA
The DNA here is from genome assembly GCA_011042755.1 of Thermoproteota archaeon. The sequence continues at coordinate 6,237 of DRBY01000099.1, forward strand.
GGCGTCGTATCCGTCGCCGTGATTCTCGAGGAACAGGAGCCCCTTCTTTGTTATGAAGACGCGCTCACCCCTGAACCTGCGCTGTCTCGCTATCCACCCCATTTCTGACAAAAAGGTTAGAACCTGTTCTCTGTCTACCCTGCTGGGAATTAGCTCAGAGGCGACAACGCCTTCGTCACCCGCGTAAGCCAGGCGCCGCAGGATCTTCAGATGCGCATTTAGTATTATCCTCAATTTCCCCCACCGGGCACAGTTTTTAGACAGTATAGCCCGGGAGATACCTGTCCGCCTAGGCGGACGCTCCAATATTCCCCTAGCAAATAAAAACGTTCTCGTAGATCGGCTGTAGACCTGCACGAGCTGAGTCACTAGGATTCTTCGCAACAGTCCACTCGTCGATCTTTAGCGCCGAGGTGCGCATCCTGAGTCTGAAGTCGAGCCACAAGTCGTCTTACGACGAAGGGGTTCTCACGGCGCA
>DRBY01000137.1 GCA_011042755.1 Thermoproteota archaeon
CTTTCTGGATTCGAGGAGCGTACGATCTGTCAGAGTCGGCTGAGCGTCTTGGGGTGGAGCCCCAAGAGTTCTACGATGCTCTAATGGATGGAGTCAGGAGGGCTGAGGAGGTATTCAGGAGGGCTCGCTCAGGAGCCGTTAGGATAAGGGTGCCCTGATAACCCCCACTAAAACAGGCGGAAGAACTTCTCGCGTCTCCCTATCACTACCTCTTCGGGGAACAGCGACCTGAGGAGGGTCTCCTCTCTCTTCGTTTGGGCTCCAACCACTAGTATGCCAGCGATGATGTCGTCCTCATCGACCGAATCCATCAGCTCCCTTAGGAGTTCGTACGTCTTTTTGAGCCCGAGTATCATGGTGAGATCCGTCAGATTGTCTATGACCAGCATGAGCGGGCCTGCTGAGCTGCTCCTTATCCGGTTTATCAGGCTAATCATCTGCGAGGTCGTTGGGGCCGCGATTATAGCCCCCTCCATTGCGGAGGGATATGGGACCCCCTGCCGCAGGTATATGAGCGTTGGACTCATCTCGCCAGCTAGGCTCAAGGCGAGAGGACTGCCCCTCCTCGTAAAAACGGTCGTTGACCTGTTCTCACAGATCTTCTTAAGGAACTTCGTGAGCCTCCCTAGAGACCCCTCGGTGGGATCCCACTTGATCAGCATCCTCCGGTACTTCATGGGCCCAACAGGACTCTTTCTATCTGAGAAAACTGTGAACAGGCTAGACGCCCCGGAGAATGGCCCAATCAACCAATAGGCGAGCCTCTCCAAGAAGTAGAATGAGATGGCTGAAGACCCTATCCTCTTCTCATCGTACCTACGCAATAAGAACCTCTCTACAATGCTAACCACCAAGCCGCGTGCAGCAAATCCTTGAGCGTTGGTGGAATAACCGAGCACCTGGGCCCCCCAGCGGTCTAAGATCGCTCACAAAGTCGCGTTATTTCAAAATCTTAAAATGTTGCCCCTATTAAAGAGAACAACCCGAAGCCCTAAGATCACAGACGCGTGATGAGCATTTGCCGTGAGGGGAGTGTCACGATCTAAGGTCTAAACCTAAAAACCCGCTCTAACTGTACCTCTTCTCGATCGACCTGATGTATCTCTCTATGTAGTCTGCGAAGAAGAACCAGGTTGCAAAGACCGCGATCGAGGTTCCTATTCCAATTGCCAGTCCAGACACTAACGCCTCTTTCACGGGGTCCGAGAGGGCAACCACGTCTATCAGGAGCGCCGTAGCCAGCAGGAAGGAGATGAAGGTCATGTAGCTCTTCAGCTTCGTCTCCAGTTTGATCCGACTCATTAGCATATTGAATGCTAAGAGCACGAATCCTATCATCGCGAGAACGCTTAGCACTCTGGCCGCATACACGGCTGCGGCGTCCACCTTGACTAGGAGTTCCTCCGGGAGCAGGACGCTCAGAACTAGGTAAACGGCAATAAAACCAAGTCCCAAATCGGCCGCTCCCACGACGAGGCTCGAGGGCGAGAGGGGCGGTCTGCCGCCGAAGAACTTCTCAGCCGCCTCGTCGACCTTCGAGAAGGCCAGGAGCTTCCTGAGATAGAAGTTGACGATCTTTATGACTATAATAGTTGACGTAATGGCTGCTAAGGCCAGAAAGAGGCGAGGCGCCAGCTCAATTAGCTCTTGCGCCAGCTGCCTGAGGAGGCCCTCGAAGAACTTGACTACCTGGAGCCCTTCCATTCATCTCACCATATCAAGAGCAGGGATAACGTCCTGTATATGACGTATAATGTCAGCAGAGTGAAGGTGAGAGCGAGTATCCTAAGCACTGTAATGAGCGTCTCCTTAGTTATGGCAACGCTCACTCTGTAGCCCATGAGAGTAACCCCGTAGGCCGCGTTGGCATAGGCCCTAGCTATGTGCGGAGGGACGATGGCGACCTCCGGTATCACCAGAGCGGTCATCGCGAGGGCCGTGAACTTCAGGGCGGTAGTTATGGCGAAGGCCTCGCTAAACAGGGAGTCAAGGAGCAAGCCGAGCCCGGATGCCACCAGCTGAGCCAGGCCTCCTACGGCCAGGGCGAGGGCGCTTGATCTAATGGCCCCCAGCCACCTGTTGTACCTAGCGAAGAGGTACGTTCCAAGCAGGCTTGCCCCGCTGAAGGAGAAGGCCGCCATCGCAGAAAGGCTGAGCTGGAACCAGGGGGCGCTTGAGAGGATTACTAGGATCGGTATGACGGCGTTGAGCAGCAGGGCGATCCTGTACTTCCTGGGGTGTAGGTGCCTCCAGAACGGCGCGCCAAACACGCTGGAAGCCGTGCCCACGAGTCCCATGGCCGCAGCCAGGTACGCGGGGTAACCTAGGCTGTGTATGAGGAAGGGCGTCCAGGCCATTGAGAAGAGGGCTCCGGAGGCCGACAGAGCCAGCTGAAAAGTCGACGCGGCGAAGATCCTCCCCCTCTCCTCTACCACGCAGGGAAAACGAAGACCCTCTAAGTGAGACAGGTTTTGCGTCATCGTCAGCGCGGTTGACAAGAGACCCACTCCTGAGCCGAGCAGGAATAGCGCGTGGTACTTCCCGTACCCTTCTAAGAATCCCAGAAGGGCCGTAGCAAGGCCCAAACCTATGATGCTGGCGGCTGCGCCAGAAGCCACACGCTTCGCGACCACATCTCGTACCTCCTCTTCGTTGAACGAGCCGAATATCACGAGATTCATGCTCAGAGACGTAATCGCTTGGAAGACGGAGTAGATCGCGTAAACTACGGTTAACAACAAAATGTCGTCTATAAGCCCAAGAGGAATCCAAGTGAGCCTCTCGAGACCGTGTGCTGAGATTAACTTGAGCTTAAACTTCCGAGATAACAGCTCGGGTCTCTTGAAGGTTGCAACCCCAATGACTGTCGAGAGAACCCCGCTGCCTAGGGAGACGAGCGCGACGCCGGCCAAATCGAGCCCTTTCTCCGCCAGATAGACGAGGAAAACCCCCCTTGTCATGGCTATGTACAGCGAGCTGAGCGCCATCTCTACTATCAAGATCCACTTGAGCGACCTAATCGACATCTCGAGGCCGACCCTAGGCACGAAGCGGGTATATTAGCCTACCGCGACTCGCTTGAACAGCTCAATCGTCGGATGAATATGCTCTGCTTTAACCTCAAGGAACGCGAATGGTGATGTTGACAGAGTAGAGGCGTTCTGATGACGAATGCAGACGGCAACTCCGTTGTAAGAGAGAATTGGGGCCGTTAGTGTAGCTGTTGTTCTAGTTGGACTCACTTCCATGCTGGGAAATCTAGTGAGCGTGGGCGTATCGCGCTCCTATTCTCAACACTGGGCAGCGGAAGGCATTTCTTCAAGATACTTTAAACACGTCGGATACGGCCCTAGCGAATTCTTCATACGCATTTCGCCCGTATGCCACGAGTATTATCTTCTCTAAGCTAGACCCCCTATCTAGATGAGCCTTGACCTCCTCAGCCATGGCTCTCACAGCTTCGTATAGGGACAGTCCGCCTACCCCAGTGCCCATTCCTGGGAGGGCTATAGACTTCAGACCAAGCTCGTCTGCCTTCTTTAGAGCGGCCCTCGTCGCAGCTCGAGCGGATCCTAGGGTAGCTCTGCCGCCGGGCGTCTTCACCGTAGGGGCGTGTATCACGTAGCGCGCAGCGAGTCTACCCGCCCCCGTCGCGATGGCCTCTCCTATCTCGATGGGTCCCTTTGAGACAGCCTCTCTCTCGATCTCCTCACCTCCGGCACGCTTGATGGCCCCCGCCACGCCGCCGCCCATGACAAGCCTTCTGTTGGCCGGGTTTACTATGGCATCGGCTTTCTGAGCCGTTATGTCTCCTTCCACCACCTCGATGATGGCATCCCTATACTGCAACCTCACGAGGCTCCCCTGACGAGATATCCTCCCCCTTAATTTTTTCAACGCCCGTTGATGTGCCGGGTGCCCTTTGAGCAGACTATATCACACGAAGCACGCAGCCCTCTTGTTCGTCCTGTTCATGGCGATCTGGACGCCGTATCGAATGCTCACTGGGTCGCTAAACTTGTCTCCCTCGACTCTGTACTTGGTAGACGCTCCAGCGAAGCTGCTGGCCATCCTAGGACTCACGCTGTTTGTCGCAAAGAGGCTGGACGGAGCTGGGCCAGAGTGGATTGGTCTCAAGAGAGAGGGATTAGTGAGCGCGGTACTTCTGGGGCTTGCCGGTGGAGTTCTGGCGTGGGTGGGACACTATCTGCTCCTGCCAGCAGTTTTTGGGTGGAATCTCAGCGTAACATTGGTCGAGCTGAATACCTCGTGGCTAGTGTACGCCGCCTACGTCGTGGGGGTAGTCGGCTTGAGCGAGGAGGCTATGGATCGTGGCTACATCTTCCAAGAATTGGCCAGAGACTTTGAAGGCAGTCAAGGCGCCCTAATAGCGGGGGTAATCTCCTCGGGGACGTTTGCCATCTCCCACTTACCCATAGATCTCTTCGTCTACGAGATGAAGCCGATGTGGACGCTGTGGCACATAGTGGGGGTGTTCTCCATTGGCTTGGTGTTGGCCCTCTACATGAGGGTGTCTGGGAACCTGGCCGCTCCGGCGGCTATGCACTCGCTCTGGGACCTGCTGCTGGGTACGCTCAGCGTGAGTTCTCCGTGGAGCTGGAGCATAGCAGCTGCGTCCGAGGCTCTTGGGCTGGCGCTCGCGGCGCTCCTGCCGGCGCTGGTGCTCCTAGCTAGGAGGAGGTCACGTTGATTTCATCCGCCTCACCTACGGGGCATGAATGATTAATCAGAAGCGCCAACTCATTCTCGAGAGGCGCTCCTCTGGAGCCATTTTTGGCGGATGAGGGTGGGAATGTGGAAGGCGAGGGCGGAATCGAGATAAGACCCCTCACGGACTTCAGAGAGTTTAGACAGGTCCTCGAAGTTCAAGCCGACGCTTGGGGGATGCCCGACGAGGAGATCGTCCCCACACACGTTCTGATAGCCGTCGCCAAGAACGGAGGGGTGGTTCTCGGCGCATTCGATGAGAGGACCGGCGAGATGGTGGGCTTCGTATTTGGATTCACGGGCCGGAGAGGAAGTGAGTTCTACCACTATTCTCACATGCTGGGGGTTAAGCGGGCGTATCAAGGCAGGGGGATAGGGTTCAGGCTAAAGCTGGCTCAGCGAGAGGCCGCCTTGAGGAGCGGCCTCAATCTGATGAGGTGGACATTCGACCCTCTGCAGAGGAGCAACTCGAGGCTCAACATAGGGAAGCTCGGGGCGATTTGCAGGACCTACCACAGGTCCTACTACGGTCAGATGGAGGACGAAATCAACAGGGGGCTGGGCTCAGACAGGTTCGAGGTAGAGTGGCACTTAGACTCCCCGAGGGTCGTCGGGAGGATATCGTCGCACAGCAGGCCCCCGCACCCATCCGAACTCCTTGAGGTGGGCGCCAAGATTTTCCTCGGGTCACAGCCTGACTCAGAAGGATTTAGATCTCCTGAACGAGTGCGCAGCGAGCCTGAGTCAGGCTTGCTGCTAGTTGAGATCCCCTGGGATGTAAACGAACTCAGGAGGAGGGGCCGCCTGGACCTCATAGCTAAGTGGAGGGCGGCGACTGCAGACGCGTTTGAACTCCTGTTCGGCACGGGGTATGTCGATGTGGAGGTAGCAGTTGACCGCGAATCTAAGAGGTGCTTTCACGTTCTGTGGAGAGCCCCGCTGGAGAAGATCCTCTTCACAGCAAGCTTGAGCTAGGTGGAGCGACTTGTGGGTTCAGTGGATCCTGCCTGAAGAGCTCGCCATATGCGGATTCCCTGTTAACAGGAAGGACATGAGGGACCTGAGGCTGCACGGGGTCAGGGCCGTCGTCTCGCTGGCGACCGGGAGGGAGATCCTAGCCTACTGGGGGAACATCCTACTCTTCGCCAGGGCATACCTCGACAACGACATATGGCCCTACTTCCTCCCCACCGATGTGAGGAAGGCGCCCAGCCCAGAGGAACTCATGAACGCGCTGCTCTGGGCGAGGAGAGTAGCCCTGATGGGCAGGCCCGTGGCGGCCCATTGCTTAGCCGGGAGAGGGAGGTCCGGGACGTTCGTCGCTGCCTACTTGGTGTTCTCCCGCGGAATGACCGCGAATGCCGCCATCGAGAGAGTTCGGAAGATGAGACCTGGGGCTATCGAGTCCTACGAGCAGGAGGAGGCTGTGAGAACCATCGAGGCGTTCGCCTTCGCCACGGCCATGGGAGACATACCGCTGTCGGTCGCGCTGCACCCTCCGAGAGAACCTTCCACATTCAAGAAGCTGGCGAGGAGACTTAGAGCTAGCCTCCACCGAGCCTCCTCCAGAGTGCTGCAAAAGCGATGAGGGCCAAGGCGATTACCCCCAGGGGAACGGCGAGCGAAATGGATAGCGGGAGCAGGATGGCGAGAGCGAGCCCGATCAAGGCACTCATCTTGAGCCTCTCGGTGGCGGGTCCAGAACAGCCAACGAC
>DRBY01000042.1 GCA_011042755.1 Thermoproteota archaeon
CAGGACCGGCGAGATCTTGGAGTACCCGGAGACATGGGAGCTGGCGCTCGACCCCAGCAGGTGGGGCATCAACGTCTCGAAGGAGAGGTTCCAGTGCTGGTTCGGCAAGACTCACCTGTGGGTCGACCGAGAGCTGGACTGCGCGGACTACGACCCAGAGAAGGCCGACGCGTACTTCCCCGACATAACAAACGAGAAGTTCCAAGAACTCCTATTGAGCTGGGCCGAGGAGCAGATCGACCGCGGAGCCGATGCCATCTGGATAGACATGCTCGTCACTCAGGCTAGGATCATGGAGGACCTCACAGGAGATCCGAACCACCCCGCCGTAGTGGACGCGTTGAAGGCGGCCCAGAAGATAGTCGACGAGATACACGCCTACGGGAGGTCCAAGGGGAAGTACGTCTACGTGGGGAGCTGGTGGACCGCCGCGAGGTTCCCTCACGACAGGCCGGACCTCGACTTCGTGACGGTCTCCCCGACGATCAGGGAGGTGCTGACCATGGAGTTCAACGAGAGCAAGTGGAGCGAGATCGTTGAGCTAGTGAGGGAGAACCTGGGCGACATCCCGATATTCGCGTTCGTCGACTGGGCGAGCACCGTTAGAACTCCGCTAGGTGCCTTCAGCCAGAACCTGACCCCCGAGCAGCAGAGAGAGTTCCTCAGGAGGGCCGACGCCTTCTTCCGAGAGAGGGGGATCGTCTTCATCTACCCCGTCCACGGCGGGTTCATGGGGGTTGACGCCACTGTGCTCTCCTTCGGGAGGTACGGCTTCTACGACAGCATGGCCCCAGAGTTCCAGACCTACGAGACGATAGTGGAGCTTGCTCAGGCTCGGCGCGGAACCTCCGCCTAGGATCACTGGTGCTCAGCCTCATGCCCAGAGATCTCCCAGCTCCTCGATGTTAGGGGCTACTTAGAGACCCTGCTCTCTCCTAACCTAACTCTAGGCGTCACCTGCCTCGATAGCTAGGATCGGAAGCCGCTAGCTCAGTCTAAAGCGACCAAACGATCTCTGCGCTACTGTAGGCAGGCGGCGCCACCAGGTCGGCGAGCGCAGCGTCGCCGAGCGCTACGCTGGCAGTGGTTGGCAAACCGGCAACCTCTTAAGTCGCGGGGCGCAGGGCCCCCAGAACATGGCAAAGATCCTCGTAATCACCGAGAAGCCCAGGGTGGCCAAGAAGATCGCTGATGTGCTTGGCGGGAAGGGAGTCAAGGCAGAGCGTAGAGATCGCGTCCCGATCTACAGGTTCAAGCGGGATGGCGACGAGTGGGTCGTGGTCCCAGCCTCTGGCCACGTCCTAGAGCTCGACTTCCCGGATTCTGAAGGAAAGTGGACCTTCCCGGTCATCTACCCTCCAGAGAAGCTCATTTACAGGCCGATAAAGGGTAAGGCTGCTTACCTCAGGGCCATAAGGAGGGAGGGCGAAGACGCGGACACCGTGATAGTGGCCACCGACTTGGACACGGAGGGCTCCGCGATCGGGCTGGAGATCGTGCGCTACCTAGGCTGGGAGGGAGAGAAGGAGATCTTGAGGGCTGAGTTCTCAGCCCTAACGCCAGAGGCAATAAGGAGGGCTTTCTCTAACCTCAAGCCATTCGACTACCCGAGGGCCAACGCTGGCTGGGCCAGGAGGGTGCTCGACCTAGAGTGGGGCGCCAACGTCACTAGGGCCCTGACGCTGAGCACCAGGAAGCACAGCTGGGTGAAGGTGCTCTCTGGCGGGAGAGTTCAGAGCCCTGCCCTAGCCCTGATAGTCCAAAGGGAGAGGGAGATCAGGGAGTTCGTCCCCAGGAAGTACTACGTGGTCGTCGGGGTGTTCGAGACCCCCAGAGGCGAGGCCTTCGAGGCGGAGGCTCTCCCTCCCGAGGGGCAGGATCGGATATGGGACAAGAGCCTGGCCGAGAAGATCAGGTCTGACGTGATCGGCAAGTCTGGGCCAGCTCAGGTGGCCTCGAGAGAGGTGAAAGTTGCGCCTCCTCCGCCGTTCAACGGCACGGACATGCAGGTCGAGGTCAGCAGGATAACCGGCCTCACGCCGAGGCAGATAGCGGACAGGGCCACTGGAATAGCCCAGCAGCTCTACGAGGCGGGTCTGATCAGCTACATAGGAACCGAGAGCCAGAAGTACCCAAGGGAATGGAACAAGAAGGACTTTGAGGCCATGGTGAAGATCATCCAGAGCTGGAAACCCCTGAAGAGCGACGCGGAGTGGGTACTAAGCAACATAAGGCCCAGGCCTGTCGAGGGGAAGAAGGATGACCCGGCGCACCCGTGCATCCACGTCGTGGGAGCTCCAAAGAGCCCGGAGGACCTGCCCACGAAGAGGCACGCCAAGGTCTACGAGGTGATAGCCAGGAGGGTTCTCGCGACCCTGTCCCCCGACGGGAGGGACAAGAGAACCCGCGTAGACATCGTGATCGAGTCCCACCCCTTCAGGGCCACCGGGAGGGTGATCCTAGAGCAGGGGTGGAGGAGGGTCTACCCGTACGCGAAGGCAAAGGAGAGGGAACTCCCGAGGGTCGAGAGCGGCGACGAGCTCAAGTGCATCGATGTTAGGATCGAGGAGAAGGAGACCCAGCCGCCCCCCAGGTACACGCCGAGGAGCCTGATCCGAGAGATGGAGAAGCTCGGCCTGGGGACCAAGAACACGAGGGCCCAGATCCTCGACATACTGAGGGAGAGGGGCTACGTGGAGGGGAAGAGCTTCAAGCCGACGCCAATAGGAGAGGCGGTAATCAAGGCCCTGGAGCAAAGCGCCCCCGAGATAGTCAGCCCGGAGCTTACCGCTCAGCTCGACAAGGCGATGCAAGAGATAGAGGTCGGCAAGATGGATCCACACGAGTTCCTAAAGGACACTCTATCCAGGCTCAGGGAGATAGTTAAGGAGTTCAAGTCTAGGGGCCTAGAAGTGGGTCAGAGCCTGGCAGAAGCCGTCAGAGAGCACAGGAGGGCTGGCAGGCGGGCTGGGACGTGCCCCAGCTGCGGAGCCCCCCTGGTGGTTAGGAGGTCGAGGTACGGCAGGTTCGTCTCCTGCTCTGCCTACCCAGACTGTGACGTGAAGTACAACCTGTACCCGGGGGAGGAGATACTCCGAGAGAGCTGCTCGTGCGGCCTCCCGCTGGTCAGGGGGAGAGTGAAGACCAGGGCAGGGAGGAGGCTCAGCTACGTCAGGTGCCTCGGCAACTGCCCCGAGACCCCGCTTAGGTGCAGGGAGTGTGAGGCCCCTGTGGTCCCAAAGAAGGGGAGGTACGGGCTCTACCTAGCCTGCACGGAGTGCGACAAGGTGAACTACTTCGTCGTTAAGAGGCGGAGATAGACTCTCTCCTCAACTCCCCTAATTAGCCAACGCTTGGTCGCGAGCGTCAGAGAGCAATCTCAGTTGGGGGTCATCCTTCCTCCTCTAAGAGGTAGTAGGCCCTGGCGCCCGAGGGGCCGTATATCTGGATCTTGTACCTGTCCGCGCTCACCAGAGCATCCGTGTTCTCACACCTGACTCCAAACTCCCACACCTCGTAGACCTCCATCGCTCCGTTGGTCTCTAGCTCGTGAATGAGGGTCGAGTTCAGCCCCATGGACGCGCCTATATGCTGCCTAACCGAGCACCTGTTCGGATCGTCAGGGTTTGAGCAGTAGGGCGTGCACCTCACTCCGTTCACGTAGGCGAGCCACTCAGTCTCGGAGTTCGTAGGGCTCAGGATGACCTCCGTGATCTCTTTAGAGGGGTCGCCGATGACTGCAGGCCCTATATTCCGCATGTACACGACGAAGTAGACGTAGCTCGCAGACCTGTCGGCTATCCCGCCTCCCATAACTTGGATGTAGCCGGGGGACCACGCCGCGCTGACCCTCCTCACCTGATCCATAACGAAGGAGCCCATGGGGCTGAACGCGATGAGCAGGATGGCCACCAAAAGTACCACAACTACGATCTCCACTGCTACGCGAGACACTCACCCACCCCCCGGCGGAACGTAGAAAGTAGAGGCGAACGTCCCCTGAGGACCGAATAGCTTGATCAGCCGTCTCTCAGTCCTGTCGAGCGTTATCCTGCTAGTGTGGCCCCACCCGTACCTGATAGAGCAGTAGTTGTCGCACTGCCTTATGTAGACCACCTCTCCGACGCTCAAGATGCCGTCTCCATTCTCGTCCTCGACGGCCGGAGGCGCCCCCAGGCTAACCCTAGTGTAGGCCTCCCCGCAGTAGTAGTCGTCGGCTACGAGGATCCAAGCACCCCAGTCTAGGTACCCGTCGTCGTCCACGTCTAGGTCCAGCTCGTTTGGCCCCTCGTTCTTGATGGCGATCTCGATGCAGTAGCCCCCCGTGTCGCACTCGTAGCAATCTCCCGCGGCAGGCAAGGCTACGCTCAGGATCTCTAGGTTGGTCTTGGGTGTTCCAGCCTCAGTCCCCCTAACCAGGAGGGACGACACGATGAATGATCCAAGAGGGCTAATTAGGAGGAGCGCCAAGGCGATGACAATGACTAGAATAATCACCTCCGCCACAAGCCTAGAGATGGCAGGCCTGGGCCTGCCGCAGCACGGTCTCCTCATTATTTATCATCACCCAAGATCGCACCAATACTAGGTTGTATATCCGCGAAGATCAATTAAAGATCTTCTTAGAGAAGTGTTCACTAGCCCTATAATCTTCAAGCTATGATTTCAAATGTCAAATAAAATGCATAGAGTAGTCCCTGCCGTCGACCGACTCCCGGAGTCTACCAGGCCCTCGTTGTGCGAGGCCATAGGGGGAAGGAAAATGTGAAAGCGTCTGGCAGGCACCGCTGCCGGGGGTTTTTCGCCCATGTCTGAAGACCTCTCTAGGCTCTACAGGCTGGTGGGGTGGCCCGAAGATCCTTGGTCGAAGGAGGGCAGGGCGCGGTACGAGCGAGCGCTGAAGACATTCAGGTCCCTCGCTCAGCACAAGTGGATCTCCGAGGTGGCGGCAAGAGGATCGGTTAGGATGCTGGACCTCTGCGGAGGGACTGGAATTGGCGGCGTCGCGCTGGCTAAGGCGCTTGCCGAGGCTGGAGCCGACGTAGAGCTTACCGTCGCAGACCTCAGGGGGGAAGCGCTGGAGGTCGCGAGGCGCCTCAGCCTGGAGGAGCTGGGCAGAGAGGTCTCTATCGCACTGGTAGACGCCAGAGAGGTCCACACACTGAAGAGGGAGTTCGACTTGGCTCTCGTCTACGGGTACACGACTCCCCACTTCAACCCGTGGGACATGTCCAAGCTCACGGCGTCGGTCTCCGAGAGCCTCACCGACGATGGAGTCCTGCTAATCGAGGAGCAGGACAGGCAGTACCTCATCTTCTACCGGGGGAGGTACAAAGACTGGCTGGTCGAAGACCTGGGGCCGGAGAGGCTGCTGGTATCCGTGCACAGGGGATACGACCCGGTCAAGGGGGTCTTCAAGAGGGCTTCGCTGGACCTGCTCGCTAGGGAGGGTCCAGTAGTCGGCGAGTACTGCTTCTGGGGTCTAGCCAATCTGATGACGCTGCTTTGGCTATTCTTCGAGGATGTGGACTTCAGCCCGTACGAGGGGAGAGGTATGTACGACGGCATCGTCATCGCGAGGAGGCCGAGGAAGAAAATCAAGCCCGGAGATCTCTCCCCGCCCAGGATCCTGCAAGAGCATGAGGATTCGTAGAAAAGAGGGGGGCTAGGGAAACAGGCGCGCAGGTTCGACTTCTTCGCTCCATGACTTCAAGGAACACGACGACTAGCCTCTACAGCGAGGCGAGCCAAGACCTGTACTCGGCGAACAGCTTCTGCTCCTCAGCCAGCCACCTCTCAAAGCCGTCTGGGGACTCTGGGTAGTTCAGGTACATCTCCACGGCCTTGTCCATGTACTCCTTCACCTTCAGGAGCTGCCTCAAGATTGAGGGCCTCCTCAGCAGCTTGAGGCCGGACGTGACCCTGCTCACGACCTCGGAGGCGAGTCTCCCCTTCGTGCCGATCTCGTACACATCCTTGCCAGATATCACTCCGCTGGAGATGATGAAGTTCAGGTCGTCGTTGGTCAGCCTCTGGAGGTACATCCTCAGTATGTCGAGCCCGGCCTGCTTCGCTCCGTACACCTCATGGTACCTCTTGTGGTAACCCCAGAGACCGCTCAGGCTCGGGTCGTCTGCGGACAGGGCCTCTAAGATCGTCTCCGCGGCGGCCTTGGCGCTCAGCATGCTCGGCCCGATGCCCCCGCCGTGAATCGGGTTGGCGGCGCATATCGCGTCTCCCAGCGCCACGAAGCCGTTCCACACCATGCAGGGGACAGGCTTCCGCGAGGGGCCTAGCCCGCCGCCAGAGTGGATAACCCTCCTGATCTTGTACCGGGGCCTGAGGTGCTCGCTGTAGGCGTCCTTGGGGTTGGGGTTCCCCTCCTTCCACTGGACGCCAATACCTAGGTTGATCAAGTTCCCTCCC
>DRBY01000046.1 GCA_011042755.1 Thermoproteota archaeon
AACTCGACTGTGACCTCACCTTCGACGAGAGAGAGGAGGGTGGAGCTGGGTCCACTTGAGCCCGGCGAGACCATCTCGCTCGTCCTAGAGGTGAAGGCCAACTCAATCTACTTCACGCCGAGAATATCAGACGTGATCACAGTGAGCATGAAGTACTCAGATCCAGCTGGACAGTTCTTCAAGGGATTCTCTGAGAACCAGGCGTTTCAGGTTACTATCGTCATGTCAAAGACCTTCAAGATCCTGCTGGCCGCGCTGGGAATAATAGTGGCGCTCCTGCTCGTCATACGAATAAGGAGCTGGTCTAGAGAGAGAGGCAGGCAGACAAGAGCTCGGTACTATCGCAGGAGGGTCAGGAGACCCCCCAAGAGACTTTCAAGAACTCGTGGATCGCTCAGAAGAATCTGACGGATATGAGAGGTGTGGTGACTTTGGGGAGGGCCAAGAAGAGAGCGAAGAAGGATCAGAAAGCAGGCTTAGTTCTTGCGGCTTTGGTGCTAGGCATAATAGGCCTGGCGTATGCCTACGTCACGCTATCCTCTAGCAAAAGCACACCCTACTCTCTGGTGATGCTCTTTGACCCTCAGATCGCTGGTGAGCACGTCGAATTGTACGCTAAGATGTCCTACTCACTCTCGGTTACCGTCAACGTCATGACGGGAGGGGCTTTTGGAAACACGTCCCACCTAATAGTTCTGGAATTAGACCGATTGTACGAGGCTCCAAAGACGAATTCGTCGTTTCTGTCGATCCGCGGTCCCAAGGGTTGGCCTCTAGATACTGGAATCTACGTGTTTCCTGAGAACAATACGGTAGTGGTGGCAGGCTCGTCTGAAGAGGGCTTGGCGAAAGCGTTCGACAGGCTTTTGCTCGCGATTACCGGCGAGAGCGCGATAGACATCGATCCTAGCGGGACCTACTTGGTAGTGGAAGTGCCAGGCAGAGGCCACCAGGTGGGAATTCCGTGGATTGGCGGCTACCGATTGATCGATATAACCGAGATTCCAATATACGGGGGGACCGACGCAGACGTAGTCAGGATCCTGCTAGACGGGCTGGTCATAAAGGAGTAGTGGCGGGCCCGGCGGGACTCGAACCCGCGACCTGCGGCTTAGAAGGCCGCCGCTCTATCCGTGCTGAGCTACGGGCCCTACGTTTCTGGCCGAAGTTTGGAAATTAATACTTGACCCTCACTCGGTTTTGGAGGGTGGCCCAGGTGAGTCGCTCAATATTGCGCATCAAATTGGTTGCTCTAGCTCTGGTGCTTGCTCTGATCACGACGCCCCTGCTCTCAGACCTCAGAGAAGTCCACGCGGCTACGAAAACCTATGACTGGCTCGATGTAGAACTCGCTAACAACAGCGAGATGTATGTTGGGCCCTTCAGGCTAGTAGCTCGCGTAACAGCTGGAGTCACGAACATCTTCATGCTCAAGGTCTACAAGGAGCAGGAGCTCTGTACGATATTTCAGGTCTCGAGCCAGCAGGAGGAAGCCTCTGGTTACGTTCATGCCTACTGCAGGGAAGGTGGGCCTAGCGTCTTCAAGGTGATACTCTACGGCAAAGATGCGTCTTCCATCCAGAACGGAGGCTTCGTCAAGTTCGACATTAAGGAGTCCATATACTCGCCTGAGATAACCCTGCGACTGCGCCCCCTCACGCAGACCGAGTTCGTCTTTAACCAGACCTCTGCGGTAGTTGACCTCTCGGTCGGCGTGTACAACGAGGGAAGCGGCACCCCCCCGTGGGCTAGGTTGACTGCGGCGTGCGGCAAGGTGGAGGGGGCTGAGAACGCCACCATAGAGCTCGTAGCCACGCTCCCACCGGTTGATAACCCCACGAACTTCACGATAGCTCCACCTAAGCCGAGAGAATCCGCGAACTTCACGTTCGAATTCTCGGCTTCGGCGAACGGTAGAGCCTATGCGAAGCTCGTCGCCACCATAGGGTTGAGCTACCCGACCGACTTCAAGAAGGACGAGCAGCTCAGCACCTCTACGCACGAGGTCTGGAGGTACGATCCAGGGAGAGTGCTCACATCTACTGTGAGGTTCTACATTGTTGTGGGCGATATATACCGAGACGTTGGCGTCCCAGAAGTCAGAATAATACTGAATCACTCCTCGCTCTCGATCCAGCCTGGAGACGACGTGAGATTCGAGTTCACGCTGAAGAACGCAGGAACCGGGGACGCATTTAACGTCTCCATCTGGCTGTCGGTGCAGCCTCCACTGCCCCAGGTGGTGCTGATAACTCCCGAGAGCAAGCCCTTCACCGGATCGATGACCACGCCCCTCTTCGTGGCACGCCTCCCCAAGAACGCCATAACCCGGAAGATCAAGTTCAAGGTCATGTTCCCTGAGGACGTGACGATTCTCGGGACGTACTTCAACGTGACGATCTCTGTAGAGTGGCAGGACAAGGTGGGCAAGTACTTCTCGGCGAAGGCCAGCAGAGTTATCGTGGTGCAGGAGCCAGAGCGTCCAGCAATATCGATCAATAAGCAGGTATCTCCGACCGAGGTCAGCGTCAATGGCACAGTCAACGTGATAATCACCGTGTCAAATGAAGGAGGCGCTCCCGCCAAGGATGTCTCGGTTACGGACTCGTTCCCCGAGGAGTACTTCGAGCTGATTCACGGGAAGACCTCGGCCAACGTAAAGACGCTCGAGCCGGGCAGGAGCATAAAGCTGTCGTACAAGCTCAGGGCTAAGAAGGAGGGCACCGCCATGATGCCCGCCGCGGAGGTGCAGTACAAGGAGAGGGACGCTCCTCAGCTAAAGTACTCGAACACGATGATAGTCAGGATAGTTAGACCTGCGCTAAGCCTAGAGATGATGTCAGCTCCTCCTCAGAGGCTGATAGTGGGCGACCCGCTCGAGCTGATATTCAGCGTCGTTAACGACGGCAGCGGTCCAGCCAGAGACATCTACATCGCGATAGAGATACCACCGGGAATCGACCTCTTGGAGGCGGAAGGCCCCTACGTGAACCAAGAGAGAACCGCAGAAGGCGGCTGGAAGGTCACATTCGAGGCGGACAGCATCGACCCCGGCGCTAGCGTGGAGTTCAGCATGAGGATGAGAGTTCAGAGGATGGGCCTGTTCAACCTGACCCTGCTTAACGCAACGTTCAGAGGAGAGGCTGGCGAGGAGTCCTACACGATATACGGCGCTCGTGCGCTGGAGGTGGACTTCTTGGCGGAAGTTCCTCAGAGCAGGAAGATCCTGCTGACGGCAGCGCTCACCGGGATGATTGGGGCAGTGGCTGCCGCCGTGTTCTTCGCCATAAGAGGCGTCCCCACAAGGTACGCAGCCCGCAGAGGCCGACTTGGCCTTCCGAGGTAGGGGCCACAAACATTTTTTATCGCAAAGGAATGGCGAAGAGCGAACAGGTGGTTGAGCTATGGGGCTCGAGTACGTGTACGCTGCTCTCCTGCTCCACGAGCTAGGTAAGGACATAGACGAGAGTGCTCTTAGCGCAGTGCTCAAGGCCGCGGGCGTTGAGCCCGATCCGGCTAGAGTGAAGCAGCTTGTGGAGGCTCTCCAGGGCGTCGACATAGACGAAGTAATCAAGTCGACAGCCGTTGCGCCGGTCGCTGTGGCGGCTCCTGCGGCTCCTGCCGCCGAAGCCGAGGAGAAGCCAGCCGAGGAGAAGAAGGAAGAGGAAAAGAAGAAGGAAGAGGAAGAGGAGGCGGCGATCGCCGGGCTCGGCGCCCTCTTCGGCTGAGCCCTCACCTATTTTATTCGAGACCACCCGGGCCGCTAGAGTCGGTATGAGAGTCAGGCCTGGCATCGAGGAGTCTCTGAAGCTGAACTTCTTCATAGAGAGAGGATACACGAGGAAGCGCTGTCCCAAGTGTGGTGAGCACTTCTGGACGCTGGACCCTGATAGAGAGGTCTGCGGCGAGTCTCCCTGTGAACCCTACAGCTTCATCGGTAGAGGGTTGAGCAAGAAGTTCAGCGTGGCCGACGCCAGAGAGGGGTTTCTATCCTTCATGGAGTCTAGAGGGCACACCAGGATTGGCCGCTACCCAGTCGTGGCTAGGTGGAGAGATGACCTGTTCCTCACGAGCGCCTCGATAGTGGACTTCCAGCCCTTCGTCACAGCTGGTCTCGTTCCTCCGCCGGCTAACCCTCTGACGATATCTCAGCCGTGCATACGCCTCAAGGACATCGACAAAGTGGGCCTCACTATGGGTAGGCACCTGACCATATTCGAGATGATGGCCCACCATGCGTTCAACACACCGAGGGAGGAGGTATACTGGAAGGAGAGAACCCTCGAACTCTTCCACGAGTACGCCACGAGCGTCCTAAGCGTGCCCGAAGAGGAGATAATCTACAAGGAAGGGTGGTGGGAGGGCGGGGGAAACGCCGGCCCCGATGTCGAGCCCATCGTCGCTGGACTGGAGATAGCGACGCTGGTATTCATGGAGTACAAGGTTAGAGACGGCGTTTATGAGAAAATGTCAACTAGAGTTGTTGACACAGGCTATGGCCTCGAGAGGATCACGTGGTTATCTCAAGGCACGCCAACTGCTTTTGATGCCGTGTACGGACACTTAGTTGACCGGTTCCTTGATCTGCTCGGCATAGAGCGACCAGACAGGAGTCTGATGGAGAGGTACTCGACTCTGTCCTCTCTGACGGCGCACGTGGAGAAGGGCAAGAAGCTGAAGGAACTCAGGAGAGTAATTGCGTCTCAGCTGGAATTAGATCCCGAAGAGCTAGATGTGGCGCTATCTCCGGTTGAACTCGCCTACTCTGTTCTGGATCACACGAAGACGGTAGCCTTCATGCTAGCAGACGGACTCGTACCATCGAACTCCAAGGAGGGGTATCTGGGGAGGCTCGTGATAAGGAGGACCCTGAGGGCCCTGCGGTCTCTCGGGGCAGAAGTTCCCCTAGCGGATCTCGTGGACCTCCAGCTCGAGTACTGGGGCAGTCAGTTCCCAGAGCTGCTTGAGAAGAGGGACAGGATTCTAGACATGGTCTCAGTGGAGGAGGCGAGGTTCCTCGAGGTGCTGAAGAAGGGCAGGCAGCTGATAGAGAGGGAACTCAAGAAGCTCAAGAGATCGAGAGGCGTACCGCTCGACTTCCTGCTGGAGCTGTATGACTCACACGGAGTCCCTCCAGAACTCGCCGCAGAGGTCGCTAGGGAGCACGGCGTGGACATCGAGGTTCCAGATAACTTCTACGAGCTGGTGGCCGCCAGGCACGAGGCTCCCGAGGTGAAGCCCCCTGAGCTGCCTCCCTATCTGGAGGAGGTCGAGGCTATGCCAAAGACCGAGCTCCTGTTCTACAAGGACCCCTACGCTCGGACATTCAAAGCCAAGGTGGTCGGTCTCTTGGACGACGCTCTCGTCCTCGATAGAACGGCTTTCTACCCGGAGGGTGGAGGTCAGCCTTCAGACACGGGCTTCCTCATCCTGAGCGACGGCACGAAGCTTAAGGTAGTTAGAGCAGAGAAGGTGAAGGACAGGGTTCTTCACTTCGTAGAGGGCGAGCTGTCCAAGGTCCGCGTCGGGGACGAGGTCTCTGGAGAGATAGACTGGCCAAAGAGGATCTCGCTGATGAGACATCACACGGCTACGCACGTGCTGCTGGAATCAGCCAAGAGGGTTCTGGGGGATCACGTGTGGCAGTGGGGCGCCCAGAAGGGGGAGACCGAGAGCAGGCTCGACGTAACCCATTACAAGTCGGTGACAGACGAGGAGCTGAGGAGGATAGATCTGCTCGCAAATTCCATAGTGATGGAGAACAGGCGAGTGATAACCAAGTGGATGCCCAGACAGGAGGCCGAGAGGGTTCACGGTTTCGAGATATACCAGGGAGGCGTGGTGCCTGACCTTAACCTCAGGATCGTAGAGATCGAGGGATTCAATGTCCAGGCTTGCGCTGGTACGCACGTGATGAGAACCGGAGAGATAGGACCAATCAAGATACTGAGGGCTAGGAGAATTCAAGACGGGGTCGTCAGATTTGAGTTCAGCGCGGGAATGGCCGCAGTCGAGAAGCTCCTCGAGGCGTACGAGAGGATGAAGAGGATCTCGAGCGTGGTGGGGGCCCCTCTGGAGAGGGCCGAAGACGCCGTCGAGACTGTGGTGAAGGAGAACAGGGAGCTGTCAAAGAGGCTCAGAGAGGCTCTAGAGAACCTGCTGGTGCACAGAATAAGAGACGCTCAGGCCGCGGCCATCGGGAACTTGGAGTTCAGAGTGGTGGAGGTTGAACTCGATGACAGAAAGGCGCTAACTGACGCGGCCGACTCCTACGTGCGAGAGCACCCAGAGACAGTCCTCTGCTTGGTGGGGGGGTCGGGAAGAAGGCAAGTAGTTCTTGCCCTGGGAGCGCTGGCCATTGAGAGGGGCTTAGATGCCGGTAGGATGCTATCAGAGGTTCTAAGCT
>DRBY01000002.1 GCA_011042755.1 Thermoproteota archaeon
ACTTCACCGTGCCCGGAAGGTGTAAGCCAAATGCCCAGACCCACAGGACCGACCAACCCCGTGACGATAAAGACGATCAATGCTCTTGAGAAGACCTCGCGACTGGCTGGAGCGAGAATATGGGCAGACGTAGCCGAGAGGCTGAGGAAGCCCAGGAGGAACCGTATAGAAGTTAACCTCTGGAAGATTGACAAGCTGACGGCCCCCAACGATGTCGTGGTGATTCCTGGCAAGGTACTCGGCGAGGGGAAGCTGTCTAAGCCTGTCACGGTTGCAGCCCTCTTCTTCTCCGAGTCCGCCAAGAAGAAGATAGTGGAAGCCGGAGGGCGAGCTCTTAGCCTAGCAGAACTCGCTCAGGAGAACCCGAAGGGTTCTGGCGTCAAGATAATTGCGTGAGGGGGGAGCGAACTTGACCAACTTTGATATCGTGGTGGATGCCGAGGGAAAGATCCTCGGCAGAATGGCCAGCTTCGTCGCCAAGCAGCTCCTGCTTGGCAAGAGGGTCGCAATAATCAACGCCGAGAAGGCCGTGGTAACGGGCAATCCCTCAACGATCCTGCAGAAGTACCTCAAGAGGAGGGCGATACAGGGCAAGCCCAGACCGGAGAGGGGCCCCGTTCAGCCTAGAACTCCGGACAGAATCGTCTGGAAGACCGTGAGGGGCATGCTGCCGATGAAGAAGGCCAAGGGGAGGGAGGCCCTCAGGAGGCTGAGAGTATATATTGGGGTTCCCCCCGAACTCCAGAACGTCGAGCCAGTACAG
Organism: Thermoproteota archaeon; assembly: GCA_011042755.1. The sequence continues at coordinate 764 of DRBY01000002.1, forward strand.
TTAGAGGAGGAGTACACTGTGGATCACCTGAGGCCCAAGCCTGGGGTCAAGCAGGTAACGGTGCTGTGGCTGGCCAAGCAGCTGGGTTGGAAGGGTGAGCTGGCATGAGTGAGCAGGCTCAGACGAAGGTTGGAGAGGTTCTCGCTCACGCCTCGGCCGCCAGGAAGACGGCGAGGGCGTTTGCCGTCATAAGGAGGGGGACCGGGAGGCTCTACATAAACGGCTTCCCGGTAGAGGTCTATGCTCCAAATGAGTTCGTCAGGATGAAGATACTGGAGCCTCTCTGGCTGGCCGGAGAGGATGTCTACGGCGACTTGGACATCTTCGTTAGGGTAAGGGGCGGCGGATTCATGGCCCAGGCCGACGCGATAAGGATGGCCATAGGCAGGGCACTCGTGCGATATACTGGCTCCAAGGAGCTGGAGGAGCTCTACAAGGAGTACGACAGGACGATCCTGGCTGGCGATCCCAGGCAGAGGGAGCCCAAGAAATTCGGCGGTAGGCGCGCGAGGGCTAGGTTCCAGAAGTCTTACAGGTGAGCTTTTAATCGGAGTGATCACGGCGCGTTCGGTGGGCTAGATGGGAGTTACTCACGGTTCAGCCGGTGATCTCAAGAAGGGGAGTTACGTCGTAATCGAAGGCGAGCCCTGCGTTGTGCTCAGCGTTGCGAAGTCTAAGCCAGGGAAGCACGGAGCGGCGAAGGTCAGGATAGAGGCCAGGGGGTTGTTTGACGGCAGCCGGAGGTCAAAGATATTCCCAGCGGATGCGGACGTAGAGATACCGATCATATCCAAGAGGTCGGCCCAGGTTCTCGCGATAATGGGCGACACAGTACAGCTGATGGACCTGGAGACCTACGAGACATTCGAGATTCCCGTGTCGAGCGTCGAGGATGAGGAGAGATCCAAGCTGGCAGCTGGGGCCGAAGTGGAGTACTGGGAGGCCCTGGGCAAGCGGAAGGTAATGAAGGTGAAGGGGCCCAGCTGAGCAAGCTGGGAGCATGACGATCTTGACTCACTTAGCGCGGCAGAAGCGGCAATCGCTGGAGACCGTCTTGGGTCTCTTAGAGGATGAGGACCTGTGCCCCTATTGCCTGGGGAGTCTCCTCGCCACCTTCAACAGGAGGGTTAGCTCGTGGATCCTCGGCTACGCGATCCTCTCTCACATATCCGAGTCTGGCGGCGTAAGGGGGCCTAGAGCTTCAAGGGGGCTGAGTGGAGAGTGCTCGCTGTGCGGAGGACTTCTGCCGAGGTCCGCTCCAAAGCTTACCTACAGGCTCATAGAGGAGCTCTCTAACTACGAGTTCGAGTCGTTCAAGGGAGGAGCTGTACTGCCTGCTTATGTGCACGAGGCTCACGACGAGATCAGGGGAAAGCGCGGCATCTGGACCGCCGAGTCGCCAAAGGTGACCGTGTCAAGGTTCGTTGACGACATAGTCTCGGCCGTGACCGGGGCCAGAATAGACCCGGCGAGGCCAGACCTCGTCGGACTGATAGACCTGAGCAGGGAGGCAGTTGAGATTCAGGTGAACCCCGTGTACGTAGGGGGGAGGTACCTCAAGCTGGTTAGGGGGATCTCGCAGTCCAGGTGGATCTGTCCCAGCTGCGGAGGGGCTGGGTGCGAGGAGTGCGAGTGGACCGGCTTCAGGTTTGGCGATTCTGTGGAGCACCTAATAGGAGAGCCGGCCAAGAAGGCGTTCGAGGCCGAGGATTACAAGCTCCACGCGGCGGGGAGAGAGGACGTGGACGCGAGGATGCTCGGCACCGGCAGGCCATTCGTGCTAGAACTCGTGAGGCCCAGGAGGCGGCGAGTGAACCTGAGCGAGCTAGAAGAGGATATAAACAGGTCTGCAGGGGGGAAGATACGTGTCATAAATCTCCAATACGCCGACCACTCTCTTGTCAAGCTCCTGAAGGAGGGGGCGCCCCAGACGCGAAAGGTCTACAGGGCTATTGTCGAGGTGGACTCGGAGGTGAGCGACGATGAGCTTAAGAAAGTGGCTCAGGCCCTAGAAGGAGCCCTAATAGAGCAGAGGACGCCAACTCGAGTGCTGAGGCGGAGGGCCGACATGGTCAGGAGGAAGAGGGTGTACAGAGTCGAGGTGAAGAGGCTCTCCGAAAACTCGTTCGAGATTATCGTGGAGTGCGATGGCGGACTCTACGTCAAGGAGCTGGTGTCTGGAGACGAGGGCAGGACTCGCCCCAGCGTCGCATCCATACTGGGGAAAAAAGCTTTTTGTAGGGAGCTTGATGTTCTTGCTGTACTGACCCCGTACATCTGATGCGGACGGAAGGTGATCGATTTGACCAAGAAATCCAAGGGATACCTATACCGCTCAAGGGACTTTCTCTCCAAGTCCCCCAGAGAGAGAGGACTGCCTCCACTCTCTAGGTTCTTCCAGCAGTTTGAAGTGGGCCAGAAGGTCGTGATAGACGTCGTCCCCTCCGAGCGGAAGGGGATTCCTCACAGGAGGTATCAGGGGAAGGTCGGCGTCGTGGTCGGCAAGAGAGGGAGAGCTTACCTGGTTGACGTAAAGGTTGGGGGCAGGGTAAAGCACCTGATAGTTCCTCCAGTTCATCTGAAGCCCCACGCCGAACCTGTAAAGGGTTCGGGAGGATGAGGCGGCTTGGATAAGAAGCCGCTGACGCTGGCGGAGGTGAAGAGCCTCATATTCGAGAGGTGGGCCAGAAATCAGGCTGCCTTAACTCCGGATCAGAGGAGGCTGTTTGAGTACCTGGCTAAGTTTACGAAGGTTAAGGATCCCGAGGTGGCCCGCAGGGCCGTTGAGGTTCTCGTGGAGTCCTACGGCTTGGAGGAGGAGGACGCAATTCAACTGGTGAACATCCTCCCCAAGACGGCAGACGAGCTGCGGCCATTTCTCTTTAGGTCCTACCCACTCCTAGACGAGAAGGCGTACTCTGGAATACTCGAGACCCTGAAGAGCCTCGCTGAGGAGAAGCCCGTGGAGGTCGAAGAGCCTGCTGAGGGGGAGGCTCCCGAGGGAGGAGAGCCCGAGGGATCCGATGAAGAAACTTCCTGAGGTGTTGGCAGGTTGTGGAAGTACATCCCGGGGAGGAGGAAGCCCCACGACAGCTGGGCTTACGTGCTTGACGTCTACAGCGAGCCAAGGCGCGCCCAGGTGGTTGGAGACCGGTACTTCATACTCATGGAGTTCTACGTCCGCCCTGGTGTAGCCTTAGAGCCCTTGACCAAGGTCTACGTTGGCAAGGGACAGAGGGAGCACGTGAGCAGGTTCCTCAGGTACCTCTCCTTCGCCGAGCTGAGGGGGCCAGCTCAGGGCAACCTAGAGGAGGCGGTCAAGAGGGCTGTGATTGAGGGCGAAGCTTTCTTCGTGCAATTCTTTAACGAGGCCAGGCCGGTGACTACGAGGCTCCACCAGCTCGAGCTACTCCCCGGAGTCGGCAAGAAGCTCCTCGTGAAGATATTGGAGGAGAGGAAGAAGAGGCCCTTCCTATCCTACTCGGATGTAGAGGAGCGAACGGGGCTTAGAGATCCGGCTGGGGCTATACAGGCTAGGGTTATTGAGGAGCTGGCAGGAGACGAGAGATATCTCGTTTTCGTAGCCCATAAGAGGATATTCGAGGAAGAAGAGGAGATGCTGATCTGAGCACACACTCTTGTTTTATTCCTTTGGACCTGGGTAGATGTAAGATGCATCGAGAGTCCAAGAATTCCTACGTGATAGATGAGATAGTGCTGATCCATGGACTGCTCAGAGAGGAGAGAGCGGAGAGAATCATCCGGGGATCTGAGCTGATAGTGCCGAAGGGCGTGGTCAGGCAGCTAGAGGTCCTGGCCTCTCAGGGGGATAGAGGAGCTCTGGCGGGATTGGCCGAGCTTGCCAGGCTCAAGGACCTCGAGAAGAAGGGAGAGATAGCGTCTCTCAGGATAGTGGAGCACGGCTCCAGCGGGGTGGACGCTCTGGAAGAAGTGGCGAAAGCCGCGGGGTCTGTGATCCTCACTGGGGACTCCATAAGGGCCATCGCGCTCGGCCTCAAGGATCTCAGAGTGGAGTACATTGGCCCGCCCAGGGGCAGGCTCTCGGTTGAACAGTTCTTCACCGAGGACACGATGAGCATTCACCTGAAGGAGGGGGCGCCCCCTCTGGCCAAGAGGGGCAAGCCAGGTGAGTTCAGGCTTGTCAAGCTGAGGGAAGAACCCCTCACGCACCAAGAAATCCGCAAGATGGCCTACGAAATTATAGAGAGGGCGAAGCTCGACCCGAGCGCCTTCATTGAGGTCAGGAAGAAGAACGCGTACGTGATACAGTTCGGAGAGTACAGGATCCTCGTGGCCTTCCCGCCCTTCTCAGACGGAATCGAGATAACGGTCGTGAGGCCCGTGGTGAAGGTTACCCTCGAGGACTACGACCTGAGCGAGAAGCTCAAGGAGAGGCTGGCGGAGAAGGCCGAGGGAGTCGTCATCGCCGGCCCCCCGGGCGCGGGGAAGACCACGTTCGCCAGCGCCCTGGCCGAGTTCTACAGGTCTCTAGGCAAGATAGTCAAGACACTCGAGTCGCCGAGGGATCTCATGGTCGGTCCCGAGATAACCCAGTACGGCAAGCTCGATGGAAGCTTTGAGAGCACAGCCGACCTCCTGCTCCTGGTGAGGCCAGACTATGTCATCTTTGATGAGATGCGAAAGACCGACGACTTCATGATATTCGTGGACATGAGGCTCGCGGGCATAGGGATGGTGGGCGTCGTCCACTGCGGCGCCCCGATAGAGGCGATCCAGCGGTTCATCGGCAGGGTAGACCTGGGCCTGCTGCCCCACGTGGTCGACACGGTGATATTCATTCAGGACGGTCGCGTTGTCAAGGTCTACAGCCTCAAGATCACGGTCAAGCTGCCGACGGGAATGCAGGACGCTTCGCTCGCCAGGCCCGTGGTGCTCGTCAGCGACTTCGAGACGGGCATACCGGAGTACGAGATCTACACGTTCGGGGACGAGGTCGTCGTGATGCCCGTGGGCAGGCCCAGGGTCAGGGCCAGGGAGGCCCGCGTCGCCAGGCTCGAGAGGGAGGGCCTGAGGTACAGGCTCATTAGGCGCAAGCACACTGTGGTGCTCGACCTCGGTCCAGAAAACGCAGACCAGGAGATCATCATAATGGTGGACGGGAGGGAGTTCGTTAGACTGACCACGGACTCCAGGGGCAGGATAACCCTCGCCAGGAACAGTCCTGCCGGCCGGAGGATACTCGAGGCGGCCAGGAGGGACAGGCTGAGCGTCTTCCCCTCCGAGGACTAGTCGTACCTGTTGCCAGCAATAGAGCGCATCCTAGCCTCAAACCCTATCTCGTCTAGGAACTTAGCTACGGACGGGGGGACTAGCTGCCTCCACAGCGGGTCTCCCCTAGCTGCGAGCCCCCTTATGTTCGTGGCCTCGAACAGGTCCCTCCTGTAGAAAGGTATCGGCCTCACTTCTATCC
>DRBY01000092.1 GCA_011042755.1 Thermoproteota archaeon
CATCAGGGTGGGCCATCCGCCGAGATTTGCAGAGTTCATCCCCGAGAGGGCGTGCGTGAGAGTAAAAGCAGAGTTTCTCGAGGCCCTGCGTAGCGAGATAGAGCTCAAGCGCGGTGGCCTGAGATCTCTCTCAGAGAGGATCGGTGTGAGCCGCTCGACGCTGCATCACTACATCACCGGAAGGTGCTCCATCCCCCTCAAGACCCTGAGACGCATCCTATCTGAGCTCGAGATGGACGTCGACCTTTACAGCATCTTGGAGAGCGCCTCTATAGCGGGCAGCAAACTGAAGCTACCCGGGGAGATCCCTCCAGACTTCATGTATTTCGTTGGTGCGATCATGGGTGACGGGACAATAAATCAGAACAGGAAGGTCCGCCTCTACTGCCCACTAGATCAGGACGTCGTGGAGAGATGCCTGAAAATAGTGAGGAGGATATTTGGGGTAGGGTATATCGACAAGCAGGGCTCGCTCTTCGTCAACAACTCGGTCCTGGCTTCTATGCTTGAGAAATTTGGAGTGCCTGCGGGACGCAAGGCCAGGAAGGTAGACATTCCCTCTGCCGTGATGCGGATGCCCAAATCTCACATAAGGGAGCTTCTTAAGGGTCTCTTCGACACGGACGGAACTGTCTACATCAGGAAGACCCACGGAGGCCGAGTGGCCTTAGCTACGGCGAGCCGCCTGCTGGCGCTTAAGGTCCACCTACTCCTCCTCCGGTTTGGCATCACCTCGAGGATTTACGAGTCGTCCGCGGGGAGTTACACCGTCGAGATAGCCGACAGAATGAGCGTGATAAAGTTCTCTAAAGAGATCGGATTCTCCTCCAAGAGGAAGGCTGCCAAGCTCAGCGCCCTAGTGCAGAGGTACAGGGGCAGTCCCAGGACGAAAAGCAGAGTAGTTCCGCTTCGCGTCGCTGCTCCCCTGCTGGTGGTCGCCAGGGTAGGGGAGGGCGTGTCCCTCTCGGAGATGAGAGGCAAGATCTCAGATGGGAGCCTCTGGAGATGGGAGCACGGAGAGAGGGGTTCTATAAGCAAGACCGGTCTACAAGAGTACGTACATGCGCTGAAGGAGTCTTCTGTCAGGACTCCCCACGGCGAGGCACTTCAGCTGGTTGAGCATCTGGCCGCGGGTCCGATTGTGTTCGAGAGGATCGTGGAGAAGCGGACTATTGAGGGCAAGTTCAAGGTGTACGACATCGCCGTGCCTGGTAACCGCAACTTCTTCGCCAATGCCATACTAGTTCACAACTCCGGAATGGTCGAGATCCTCAAGCTGGCCATGGAGCATGGCACCATAAGGTATGAGACAGCTAGGAAGACTATAGGGCCCTACAGGTTCACGTGCTTCCTCAGCGTAGCCTACAACACGAGGGTCGGCTCGAGGGGCTACGAGGTCACGGTGTCTGACCCCAACTTCAACGCTATAGAGGAGAGGATGCTGTGCAGGCTCCACAGGATGACCAAGGAGCGCTACTTGGAGATAGCCCGGAGGCAGATGGAGATGGCCATGGGGAAGATAAGCCTAGAGGGCGCGGACCTGCTCAGGGCCCACCTAACCCTCGTGCACGCAGCCGAGACGGAGCACCCACTAGCGAGGGGGCGGCTGGACCTCAGGCCTGTCGTGGTCGATCAAGATGTGTATGAAGCCGTGGCCAGGGCCAGAGACGCCGTGCTGAGCGAGATACCAGGTGAGAGACCGGGGTTCTCGCCGAGGCTAGAGGTCAGAGCTGTGCAGCTCGCCTCAGCGATGGCCCTGCTTAGGTACTTCGCCGACGACTCGAGCGAGGGCATCAAGGTGGACGACCAGTCCCTGAGGCTGGCGATCAGGTTCTACGTTGAGGAGGCTGCGGTGAGGTCTAGGGAGATCTTCGATCCTACCTCAGTTCTGAAGAAGCTTGGAGCTTATGTCTGACTTCTTTAGGTAATGTGGAGCCGATGAATGTAAGTTACTCCAAGGAACTCAGGATCTCCCTGACCCTCGCTAGCCTCTCCTCAAGCTCCCTGATTTCCCTCTCAAGGCGTCTCCTCACGCGCCAGGTTCGAATGCCGTACAGGAAACCTCTCGCCTGGCCATCTAGAAACCTAAGCTTGAGTTCCCTGTCCTTCAGGGCGGCCTCGAGGACCAGCTCAGAGATCTTGGCCTCCCTCCTGTAGGGGGCTATCTTGGCCTCGAACTCGTTCAGCGTCCTCTCGTACTCCTCCCTGAGGAACTCATACACCTCCTCCCTCATCTCCTCCCTGCTCTCCTCAAGGAGTTCAAGCATCTTCCTAGCCTTGTTCCTCTCCTCTAGGAGATCCCTCAGCTCTGGCGATGTGAGCCTCTCGCTGGGCATGGTGAAGGCTGACTCTAGCCCCACGGAGATCTTCCTGACCTTCTCCTCGACTCTGGCCTTCTCCCGCGGCTCGGCAGGAGGAGCTTCAGGCTTCTCTGCCTCAGCCGCCGCCTCTTCGGCGGCCACGAGCCTGCCCAAGTCAGCGGTTATGTATGAGACGACCTCGCTGAGGCTCGGGGGTGGTCTCGGCTTGACCTGAGGGGTCGATCCGAGGTGAGCCGTCTTGACCTCTCCCACCCTGATGAACCCGGCCCTATCGACGAACGGGCCCTCGATGTATGCTTCCCCCTGATTCAGCCTGCGGATCCTCCTTATGACTGCCTTGTCTAACCCGAGGAACTTCCCTATGGCGGCCAGGTCAGCGTTGTACTCTACCCTCAGGACGATCTTGTTCTCAGCCTGGCTTAAGACAGTCTTAGACACCAGCTGCGGCCTCTGCGTCGTGAACACGAGACCAACCCCTCTCTTCCTACCCCGAGTGGCCAGGGCGGTAATCCAGGTCTCCGTAGTGGATGCGTGCTTGCCGAGCTGACTTCTGGCCCCTCGCTCTGGCGCCAACTCCCTAGCCTCGTCCACCATCACCAAGAAGCCATCGCCCTTCTGATCCATGAGCGCCTTAATCACGTCGGCCACGAGACCTGCTGCCACTTCGGGCTTTGTCATGTACTTCGAGAGGTCTAGTACGAAGCTTACCCCGCGCACGGCCGCCTTTGCAAGTCTCTCAGGCGACCCTTCCTTGGCTAGATCGACATCGCCGTCTGGCGAGATGATCAGCATGTCGTAGGCCTCGGCTAGACTCACGTGCTCGCCCTCTGGATCGATTATCCCAAGCGGGTAACCCAGATCCAGCAGCTGTTCGGCTATCCTCCTGAGCGTCCACGACTTCCCGTAGCCCGTCTTGGCAATTATAGCCGTTCTACCGGTCATTAGCTTATCTACGCTGAGCTCACAGGACTCTTCGGTATCCAAGAACCTTCCGAGTTCAATGCGCGGGGACAACTCCCTTCTGAGCGGTGTTAACTACGGCAGGTTATAACAGTAGACAGCGAAGGGTCGAAGCGCGTAGGCACATGCGCTCCTTCGGCGTTTCCGGTCAGATCAGGGTCCCAGGTGATCTTTAGAGCCGACCCTACCTTAAGTGCCTCACTCTCGGGAAGGGCGGAGGGTTCCTCTTGTGCCAGTTCCTCTCTCTCAGCTCTATGACCCTCCTCACCACGGTCTCATCTACGCCCGTGGCCTCAGGTATGTCCTTGGGATCCATGTTGAGGTCTAGCAGAGCGTGGAGCACCAAGTCGACCTGCTCGTAGCTGAGCCCCAGCTCACCCTCTGCCGTCTGGCCTGGCCAGAGTCGCGGAGAGCTGGGCTTCGAGGCTATCTCCTCTGGGACGCCCAGGTGCCTGGCCAGCTCCCTCACCTGGGTCTTGAAGAGGTCGGCTATCGGGAGGAAGTCCGCGGCACCGTCTCCGTACTTGGTGAAGTAGCCGATCTCTATCTCGCTCCTGTCTCCCGTGCCGGCCACCAGCATGTTCCTAGAGTTGGCGAAGTAGTACAGGATCGTCATCCTGATCCTCGGCCTGAGGTTCCCTCTGCTCACCTTATCTGCCGGCGGCAGGGCCCTCTCGAACTCCCCAACTATCGGGGTTATCTCAACCCACTCGACGCTCAGCCCAAGAGATTCGGCGAGCGCGACCGCGTCCTCGACGTCTTCATTGGGGGTCACGCCCTCCTCCGGCATGATCACAGCCAAGACCCTCTTCGCGCCCAGCCCCTTCGCCAAGAGGGTGGCGGTCAACGCAGAGTCTACCCCACCGCTCAGGCCAACCACCGCGCCCTCTGCCCCCGCAGACTCGACTACTCTGGCGCAAAAGGAGGCTATCTCGGTCGAGACGGCCTCCCAGTTCAACTTGAGGTCTGATGTGCTACTGCGCATCGTGCCAATCCCCCAGGCCGACATTATTAACCCCGCTCCGGCAGGCTACCCACACGTTCGAGGGAGCAATGCGGCTGTCGTGAACGTTTTTACGGGATAAAGCGATGTTTGACTCGAGTGGGTTGGTATGGGAGGCCCTAGTTCGGAAGAGAGGGCCAGAAGGTTCTACGTGGTCAGGGAAGAGGAGATAAAAGCCGGGAATGTGGTCGATGTCTACTTCCTCAGGACCATGGAGGCGCTAAAACGCTTGAGGCTTGAGAACACTCGCGTCGTTGCTGAAGTGGCGGCCAGGAGCCTCCCGAGGTCGAGGAGAGGGGGCCGCTTTGAGTGGGGGGTCTTGGCGGGAGTGGAGGAAGTCGTAAAGCTCTTGGAGGGGAGAGATGTCGACCTCTACTCCCTCCCCGACGGGAGCATCTTCCAAGCTGGGCTCCCCGTAATGAGGATAGAGGGACCCTACTCCGAGTTTGGACCATTAGAGACGAGCATCCTGGGGTTCATCTGCTCTCTATCTGGCGTTGCGACGGCCGCCGCGCACGTTAAGGTCGCCGCGGGGGGCAAGCCCGTCGTTAACTTCGGCATAAGGAGGAACCATCCGGCGATCTCTCTGGCGATAGAGAGGGCGAGCCTTATAGGAGGATTAGACGGCTCGTCGGGCATACTGATCGAGGAGCTGGGCTTTAAGCCAATGGGGACCATGCCCCATGCTCTGATAGTGATAGCCGGCGATCAGGTGACCGCGTGGAGAGCGTTCGACGAGGCGGTTCCAGAGGAGGTTCCCAGGATAGCGCTCGTCGACACATTCTGCGACGAGAAGACCGAGGCGATCAAGGCGGCCGAGGCCCTGGGGGAGAGGCTGCGGGGAGTGAGACTCGACACTCCCTCTTCTCGCAGGGGCAACATGGAGGAGATCATACGCGAGGTCAGGTGGGAGCTAGATGTCAGGGGCTACGAGCACGTCAAGATATTCGTCTCTGGCGGGCTGGACGAGGTGAGCGTTGAGAGGCTTGCGAAGGCCGGGGCTGACGCCTTCGGCGTGGGGAGCAGGATATGCGGGGCTGACCCGGTGGACTTCGGCATGGATGTGGTAGAGGTTGAGGGCGTCCCCAGGGCGAAGAGGGGAATAAAGTCGGGAGCGAAGGATGTCTTCAGGTGTCCAGAGTGCCTGAGGTACTTTGTCGTGCGCAAGGGAGCAGAGGCGCCCACATGCCCGGACTGCGGGGTCAGGACGGAACTCGCATACGTGAAGTTCCTCGAGAGAGGAAAGATCGTCTCTGAGCTTCCAACGGTGGCCGAATTGAGAGAGAGGACACTCTCTCAGCTTAGAGCCATGGGTCTCCTACCTCCCGTTGAGTGATGTAGCAAGAGGCATCTGGTTTTTTCTTGAGCAGCTGTAAGCCTACCCTAGCGTACTATATCTCTTGAAAAACCAACTCCTTTCCCAAAAGGTTGGTTAGCAAATCATGATGGATTTCCTATTTGAGGCCTACATGTGGTCTCAAATGGGTAGGACAGCGCTCTAAGGTCCAGACCCCTCGTTCATAACTGCTTAAATTACTTCGCCTCTGGCTCTAGTGTATGAGCTACAAAGTAAATTCCTTCTACTATTTCGTTCAGGATCTGAGCGAGTACTTTGAGAGCTTCGTAGAGCGCCTCATGACGAGTCTGGCGCAAGAGGGTACTGCCATAAGCGACAAAGAAATCTCAAGCGACTTCGCTCGAATGAAGGTCAGGTACAAGGATGAGAGGGGCACTCTAGTGGCCGCCCCAGTGGGCAGAGACATCAAGGTGGTCTACGAGGTCGAGGGCGGAGGTATAGTCAGGAAGTCGATC
>DRBY01000043.1 GCA_011042755.1 Thermoproteota archaeon
GCCCCTGTTCATAGCCGTGGGGAACCACGAGGTCACCATTGGGAGCAGCGGACAGGAGAACTTCCTGCACTTCTTTGGAAAGCTCTTCTACTCGTTCGACTACGGGAACTCCCACTTCGTGATAATCGACGCGAACGTGATAGGCCACCTGTACACGCTCAGCGAGGAGCAGATCGACTGGCTGAGGAGGGACCTCGAGACCCACTCGAACGCGACGCACACGTTCGTGTTCATCCACCAGCCGGTCTACAAGTACGCGCACGGCCTCGAGGATCCCGCGGTAGAGGCGGAACTCAAAGAGATATTCGAGTCCTACGGAGTCGACTGCGTCTTCCAAGGGCACGAGCACATGTTCTACGAGGGCGAGAGTAACGGAGTCCACTACTTCATAACCGGCGGTGGAGGAGCCGAGCTTGACCCTCAGTACCCGGAGGAGAACCTGTTCTTCCACTACGTGGTCGTCAGGGTGAACGGAGAAGAGGTCACCTACGAGGTGAGGAAGCCGCTCGTCCTAGAGCTGCCTGTAGAAGACGGCGCCACGGTCGTTGTGCACGATGCCGAGTACACGATTAGAGGGAGGACCCAGCCCTTCGCAGAGCTCCAGATAAATGGAGAGGAAGTCAAGCCGGCCAAGACGGGAATCTTCACGAAGAAGGTCACGCTCAGCCTTGGGAGGAACGAGTTCGTGGTGACTGCGAGGGCTGGAGGAGAGACGAGGACCTCTAGATTCACGGTGCTCTACCTCCCGCTCCCAGAAGTCACCATCACTCCCGAACCCAGACCAGGGCGAGAAGTTGAGATCAGCGTGAGGTGCGCCGGAGAGCCTGCGAGAGGCGCCATAGTCGAAGTGGACAAGGTCTCTGTGGTGACGGGCCCTGACGGCGTGGCGAGGATAACTCTGCCGACCGCGAGAGAGCCCGTAACTGTGGCCTTAGCCATAGAGGCAGAGGGATGCGCCCCCTACGCGGCGCCGATCGAGTTAAGGCCGACGCCGATCGCTAAGAGGATTCCGCCTCTCTACCTGGCCGCTGCGGCCATAGCCCTAGCAGTCGTGGCAATAGCGCTAGTCGCCCTAAAGCTGCTCAGGAGGAAGAAGTGACACTTCCCTCCCCTTCCACTCTATAGCGCGCCTACCGGCCTTTACTAGGTGGCCCCTCCAGACTCCAAGAGCCACGATGAGTCCTCCGAGCGGAGCCAGCAAGATCGAGAGCGGGCTGGCCTCCACCTCGCCGCTGAGCAGAGCGAGAGACTCGTGACAGGTCTCTAAGGCTAGCGCGATGGCAGACGATGCCGCGCAGTACGCGGGCCCAAAGGCGGACGCAATCAGCGAGGCTGGAGGCAGGAGCCACGCTGCCGCCACGAGCGAGCACGCTAGCAGCGCCTTCCACGTCTCGAGCGGCGCGTCTCTCGACGAGATCCTGGCGATGGCCTCAAGCGCCTCCGCAAACCCATTAGCCCAGCAGAACTTGACCGTGCCCTGACCCCTCACCATCTCGATGGAGTAACCCCGCTCCGCCAGGAGCCTGGCCAGGTCGCGGTCTTCTACCGTCGACCACCTGACGGACTCGTGTTCACCAACCGCCTCGTAGGCTGCCCTCTTCACAGCGAAGAACCCACCATACACCCACGGGCTGCCTCCCGGCTCGGATACCCGCCAGTATGGGCAGAAGGCTCTTATCGTGGATGTCAACGCTACTTCGACCGCTCCGCACGCCAGCGTCCTGCAGGCGTACGTGGGAACGGCTGTAACCACGTCGACTCCTCTGGAAGCTATCTCTTCGACGACCCCAGCCACCGCCCAGGGCGCTAGCCTCGAGTCCGCGTCAACGAAGAGGAGGATCTCCCCCCTACTCTCTCGGTACCCGATCCAACAAGCCCAGCTCTTTCCAACCCACCCGTCTGGAGGGCTGGGCGCCCTGATCACCCTCGCCCGGGGATCGCCTGAGGCTGCCGCCAGAGCGGCCTCGCGAGTCCCGTCCGTAGAAGAGTCGTCCACGACGATCAACTCAAGCTCCGCGTAGGATTGGCCTAGAATGGACCGAACACAGCTCCCTATATTCTCAACCTCATTTCTGGCGGGCACTATAATCGAGACGAGCGGGCCATCCACGCGCCCGCACCGAGGGAGGCTGCGCATGGTTCTCAATCCGAGAGCAGACCGCAGCATGAGCAGCAGATGGAGTAGCGCAGCCAGAACTGAGAGAATCGTGAGAGCCAGCCACACCTAGTGGGCGTGAGCAAGCAGCGGATAAACAGCTTTCGCCCGCCTCTACGCCAGCGCGAAGCACTTCACGCATCGCCGCCACAATTTAATGCCCGCATCCGGGCCTAGGTCGCGAGGAGTTAGCATTGCTGGGTCGTCTTTCTTCTGCCCTCCTAGCACTCAGGCTGCGCCTAAAGAGGCCGAGCGTCATAATCATAGCTCATGGAGATGTAGACGGAGTTCTGAGTGCGGTCATAGCGGCTAGATCCATCGGAGACAACCCGGAGTTCCTATTCTCGGGACCTCGGAGCATCCACAGGACCCTCTCGCTAATTCCGCCGGGGCCCGGGAGGCTAATACTCGTGGACATTGGGGTGAACGCGAATCGGCTGAACGAGCTCGAGGCACAGCTGGCCCGCCTCAAGAGATCTGGCTGGTCGATAACCTGGATAGATCACCATCAGTGGCCCGAGAACGCCGTAGAGAGGCTGTCGAGACACGCCGACAGCGTGATCGTGAGGCCCTCCCCCAGCGCGGCCAGGGTGGTTCTAGAGGAACTGAGCGGAGACGGGTACTCCGAGGAGCTCGTTAAGATAGCAGACGACGCTGACACGGCAACGTATAGGACCGAGTTCGCGAGGATGTTTAGACCGCTGACTCGAAATCACAAGAGGAGAATGTACCTCCTCCGAGCCCTCCTTGAGGGCTGTCTAGAGGATGAGAACATCAGGAAGTGGGGCACGGAGAGCGTTGACAAGGAGCGGATGGCCGTAGAGAAGGCTCTAAAAGTAGCTCAGGTGAGGACGACGGCGTCGGGGCGTAAGTACGCCCTGATAGACCTGCGGCCGCGTGGAGGGCCCGGCTCCGCCGTAGCGAAGAAGATGGCGGCAGAACACGAGGTTTCCTTCTCCCTCGTGCTGTACTCGTGCGAGAGGTTCTCTCTCTACGCGGGAGCCGAGAAAGACATCAACCTCAGGCCGGTATGCGAGGAGCAGGACGGCGGAGGGCACCCCTACGCGTGCGGCGGCAGGATCAGGCTGCCTGCACACAAGAAGCTGCTCTGCTGCCTGCTGGGGAGGAGGTACACTCCCAAGGAGATCCTAGACCTGATAAAAAAGGTGGAAGAGAGGTACTAGTAGCGAGCCTCCAGCACATCCCTCCTGAGCCCGGGGAACTTGGAGAGCCACTCTCTCCTCTCGTCCTTCAGCTCTGCAACGAGCTTGGAGAGCGCAGGCCAGTTGTAGTGCCTGGCCGAGTTGAACTTTGAGAGGTCGACTCCAGGCACTGCCTCAGCCACCTCAACCTCCAGCAGGGGATCTCTCCTCCACCTGACTTCTCCTCTCAGCATTCCAGCGATGATCCTAGCCATCTCTGGGATCTGCACCCTGAGCGCGGGCTTCACCACTCGGCCGTTCTGTCTAACCTCGCCCACGCCGCCAGTGTTGACCACGTAGGCAGAGACCGTGTCCTCGTGCCTCCTGAAGAACTCGTACATCCAGTTGCCTTCGTACGCTGGATCGCCTATTATGAAGGGGTTCGTGCCCACCTCCCGCACAGACTGGCCAGCTCTCTTTGGATCCGCGGCCGAGGTTATGACGCTCTCCCCGAGCATAAAGGCGGCTGCCGCCTGCTCTGGGGTCAGCCTAGCGGCTATGGGCACAACCGTGAACCTCCTCGTTATGAATATCACGGCTATTCCGTCGAGTTCTGACGGATCCAGGACATTGATGTAGCTTGAGGCGTACTTCCCGAGATTCTCACGAGGCACCACAGCCCTGCCGTTTGACGTGAGGCTGTAGTCGTCGAGGTGAACTCGACCCCGCCAGTCGACCGCTACGTTCTCAAAGATCACGTTGGGTCTCATTACAGCGTCGTACAGCTGGGGTAGCACCTCTGGGCTCAGCCCCTCTGTCTTGACGAAGAACGCGTTCTCCGTCCCGAGGAAGGAGCCATCCCTCCTCAGGAAGATCACGTCGTCCTGTATCATCTCGACGCCCTCTCCATCCCTGCTTAGGAAGTGCGTGTGACATGTGTGAGTGGTCTTGCCCGTGCCAGAGAGGCCAAATAAGATCACGAGGATCTTCTGGAGCCTGCCGTCCCTCCTGACCCTCACCAGCTTCGCGCCGGCGTGGAGCCCAAGCATGCCCCTCTTTTTTGCCTCCCACATCCCCATCCTCAGGAAGCCCTTCTTCACCTCGCCGAAGTAGTCTGAGCCCAACACGAGCGTCAGCCTCTGCTCTGGGAAGACTAGTATCTGAGTCTCAGGCCACTCTGGCGCGTCGATGAGGGTCAGCTCTGGTCCAGTCGCTCCCTCGGGATCGAACATCAGCGTGGAGAACATGTAGGCTAGTCTGACATTCACCCTATTCTCCACGCTGACGTAGAGCCTGCAGAGGGGCGAGAACTGCGAGTTCTGGCCCATCCTCCTCTCGACAAGGACCAACGGGGCCTTCGCAAGGTAACTCGACACTCTCTCCAGCGTGGCGTCGAGCTCCTCCGCTATCCTGAGTTGGTCGGGAGTCAGCTCCTTCTGTCTGACCTCTGGAGGACCTATGTACAGAGTCTTGCTGGCGCTCCTGCTCCTGACGTGAGTGAAGAAGGCCGCCGCTCCAAACTCCGTCAGGGTCGCGTGGACTCTGGCCGCCCTCGCTGCCTGCTCCGGCGTGAGCCTGACTACAGATTCTGAGGACTCGACACGCGAGGCCAGCGAATCGGCTATACTCTCCGCTGATTCCAGGCTACTCAGCATCTAACATACCCTCCGCCCGCGTTTTGCCGATGCGGATCGTTGGCATCGCTGAACGTCGAAATAGAGAGTTGCATCTGCCTAACGAGGCCCGCTAATAAGCGTTATGCATATTTCACGACTCTAGAATACTCTTCAGCAAGTCCCTCGCTTTAGGGAAGATCTCCCGGGGTTCTACCACACCCGCCTCACAGGCGTAGGCCTTGACGAGGTGGGCCGGAGTCAGATCGAAGACGCTGCACTTCAGCTTAACGCCCTCGCCCGGCTCGGGCAGCCCCTCGCACGTCCCGCTAGTGAGCGTCACTCCCTCTCCCGACAGGTCAACCTTGAGCAGATCCGTGGCTGAGATCAGTGGTACGCCCACCTCCCTGGCGGCCAACGCGGCGTGATAAGTCCCAGCCTTGTTGACGAGCGACCCGTCTGCCAGCACAGCGTCGGCGCCAACCAATACCACCTCAACCTCGCTCATGAACCTGCCAACGCACGAGTCTGGTATTAGCTCGACGCGGATCCCTCGCGATGCGAGCCACGCCGCAGTCTGCACGCCCTCCCCGAGGGGCAGGCTGTGGGCAACGAGCACCCGAGACAGTCGATAGCTGCTGGCCGCCTTCTCGAGGGCCGACAGCACGGTTGAGCTCCTGCTGAGAGTCATTATGGATCTAGCTTCTCGGATGGCTGAGGCTGCCGTCGCGGCGGCTTTGGCTCTGGAATCGACTGCCACAGTCCGTAGCTTGACCAACGCTTCATAGGCGCCTGAAGGCCACTCTGGCAATCTTTTGAAGATCACCAAGAGGTTCCTGAGAGGTATCATCTCCGAGTGAGCCGACGCAACCCTCGACAGTTCGAGCTCTACCGTCTCTCGCTCAAAGCGGGCCGACGCGGCAGCGATCAGATAATCCAAGACTTTGACTAGGAGTTCTGAGGCGCCAGACTGCAGGTCCCTAGCCGCGCTCCTCAATCCCTCGATAGGATCCTCGCATTCCAC
>DRBY01000026.1 GCA_011042755.1 Thermoproteota archaeon
ACTCGGAGCGAAGGGAACTCCTCGGGCAAGTGGTGAGCGATCCACTGAGGATCGTCCCAACCCTCGTTACTGGAGACCCGAGAGAAGCCGAGGAGTTCATGGAGAGAGCCCTCAGCGATGGACACGAAGGGCTCATGGCTAAGAACCTCAGAGCTCCCTACACCCCTGGCGTTCGGGGAAAGAACTGGCTGAAGATCAAGAGGGCCAAGACGCTCGACTTGGTCATAGTGGCGGCGGAGAGGGGCTACGGGAGGAGGCACAGGTGGTACAGCGACTACTACCTGGCGGCCAGGGACCCCGAGACCGGCGAGTTCTTGGTGGTGGGGAAGACCTTCAAGGGCCTGACGGATGAAGAATTTGAGTGGATGACGCAGAAGCTCAAGTCGATAGCCGTGGAAGAGAGGGGCGGGTTCATACGGGTCAGGCCAGAGGTCGTGGTCGAGGTGGCGTTCAACGAGGTTCAGAAGAGCCCGAAGTACCCTAGCGGGCTTGCGCTGAGGTTTGCGAGGATACTCAGGATCAGAGAGGACAAGTCACCCGAAGAGGCAGACACAATCGATAGGGTCAGAGAGATATACGAGTCCCAGTTCGGTGGGCGGGGTCACTCTTGAGTGTACGCCGGGCTACCGCGACTATCTCTCTCCTCCTGCTGCTGTCGATCTTGCCTAACGCTATAGCTACCTCCGCGCAGCCTAAGATTGGCTCTAAAGCTCCTGACTTTCAGCTCACGACTCCGTACGGCTACGATGTCACGTTGGCGGATCTCACGTCAGGCGGCAAGCCCCTCGTAATGGTGTTCTTTGCTTACTACTGCCCCCACTGCAGGGCCGAGCTGAATCAGCTATCCACTGAGTGGAAGTACTGCCCCAACTCCGACAAGGCCAACGTCCTGCTCGTTGGGGTGAGCGGTGATCCCGACGCCGACCGGGAAGTCTTTGAGAGCCTCGGGGTTGAGGGGTGGGAATTCGCGGAGGGCACGGAGGAGATTGTCACGGACTATCGGGTGATGTACGTTCCCACGGTAATAGTTGTATCTCCAGACGGAGTGGTCAGGTTCACTAGAATCGGGCCAACGCAGCCTAATGAGGTCTGCGATCTAGTCGGCAAGTACTACAACCCGAACGTGGAGGAGTCGGGATATCCCTCCTGGGTGATCCCAGCCGCGGTACTGGCGATCGTAGCCTTGGTAGCCGTGGCGGTAAAGTTCAGGGGCAGAAGGAGGAAACGCACCAAAAAGAAATAAGGAGTTCTCGCCTTCATCCGAGCGGTGTCTGCCTCCATGGGGACGCTCGCGGTCTACGGGGACTACGTCGTGACCGTCGATGAGAATAGGAGAATTATCAGAGATGGGGCCGTCGTCGTACAGGACGACAGGATCGAGTTCGTGGGGAAGGCAGAGGAGGCGAGACAGAAGTTCGGGCCCTTTGAGGTCGAGCTTGGTGGTCCCGGCAGGCTCGTGTTCCCCGGCCTGGTCAACGGACACGACCACATGTTTCAGACCCTGATAAGAACTCTGGCGGTGGATAGGCCCCTGCTGGAGTGGCTCAGGAGCTCAGTCTGGCCGATGCTCGCAGAGCTGAAGGCGGAGGATGTGAGGGTCTCCTCCAAGCTGGGGATAATTGAAAACCTCAAGTCTGGCGTCACCACGGTCATAGACAACCACTACGGGGGCAGGTACTACGATGAGGTCCTGGAGACCATGATAGAGTCGGGGATAAGGGGCTGCGTGCCCAGGGGAGGCTACGAGATCAACGCTCACGAGCCCCTCTTGGAGGACTTTGACACAATAATCTCCGACGCAGAGAGGCTGATCAAGAAGTATCACGGGGCTGAGAACGGTCGGATAATGGTTGGAATAGCCCCGATGCACCCCTGCTTCGCCTCCGACGAGTTCCTGCTCAAGGCGAAGGAGCTTTCCGACAAGTACGAGGTCCCCCTGCACGTCCACACGGGCGAGTCCTTGGGCGATCAGGAACTCCAGAAGAAGGTTCACGGCAAGACCGACGTCGAGTACCTCCACGACCTGGGTGTTCTAGGACCTAGGTACCACGCCGTCCACGGAGTCTGGGTGTCGGAGAAGGAGATCAAGATGCTGGCCGAGGCGGGGGCCCACGTCATCCACAACCCTGTGAGCAACATGTACATAGCGTCTGGAATCGCGCCGATACCCGAGATGATGTGGGCTGGAGTGAACGTGGCCCTGGGCACTGACGGCCCGGCGAGCAACGACAACCAGGATCTGATAACCTCCATGAAGTTCGCCGCCCTCCTACACAAGGTTGCAAAGCTCGACGCTTCGGTGATCACGGCCTGGGACGTGCTTGAAATGGCCACGATTAACGGTGCCAGGGCTCTGAGCAGAGAGAAGGAGTTTGGATCCCTCGAGGTGGGTAAGAAGGCGGACATAATGGTGCTGAACGCAAAGAAGCCCTGGATATGGCCTGTCCACGATCCGGTGGGGTCGCTCGTCTACTCCGCGACCATAGGCGACGTAGAGTCGGTGGTCGTGGACGGCAGGGTTCTGATGCAGGACGGCCAGATCCTAGTCTACGACGAGGCCGCCGTGCTGGAAGAGGCGAGAAAGGTAGCTGAGAGAATGAGGGAGACGTTCAAGAGCAAGTACGGCGCGAAGTTCGAGTACGAGGACCTACTTGAGTAATCTAGGACGACACGCTAGTTAGGCTGAGCGAAGGCAAAGATCGATCCCGCCGATGCGCTCTAAGGCCGCGGTCACCCCCAGAGCGCCTCCTTCACGATCCTCACAGGCTGCCTCTAGAATGTCTACTGATCACACGAGCCGCCGCGAGCAGCGCGGCCGCCTCCAGCGGAGCGATCACTTTAGGACCCGGCAGTAAGCTTAGAGGGCCAGCTCCAAATCCCAGCAGGTTTAGTAGGAAGGGTAGGGCAGACACGCCTGCCAACACTGCAGATAATGCGAGCTCCGCCAAGAACAGCAGAAGCATCACGCCCCTGGAGAAAGTCTGCTGGGTCCACGAGCTGGGCTCCCGCGGCAGCTGGTTGGCCAGGATGAGGGAGTTGATCATCGTGGAGCCAGCTAGCGCCAGCACGTAGGTGACCCCCGCTGAGATCCCGATCGAGGGTCCCCAAAGCCAGGCGGCGGCTAGGGTGATGGCCACGCCAACGGGGAGGCCAAGCATCGTGGTGACGGACGCCTTCCACTCAACGAGCCTGCCTCGCGATACAGGAAGCAGGTAGAGGAGCCTTGCGCCCTCTCCCTCCACCACGTACATGTACTCGACGGCCCAGCCGCCCATGCCCCCTATGAAGAGCGTTATGGATGGGAGGACCTCTCCCAGCGACGGCGCTCCCCCTTTAGCTCCAGTGAGGATGGGAAACAGGAAGAACAGAGGTCCCATCAGCATGTAGTAGAATGTTGCGGCCAGCATCCTCGGATTCCTGAGCATGAGCTTGAGGTCCTTCGTCAGCGGCGGCGGGACGGGTCCCCGCCACAGCCGCCACTCCCTGGGCGTAACCACCGGTCCAGGCATCGACCAGCCGGTGGAGGCGGCTCTCCAGAGCCTCCCAGCCCCCAGCTTGAATGTAAGGGCAGAGAGGGCCAAGAAAGATAGCGAGACGAGCGTGGAAGCTATGCTTCTGAATCCGGCAGCTGCGAACGAGAACGGGGGCAGCAGTTCGAGCAGTGAGGCACTGACGTGCAACCCCGCTGAAATTCGACTCACGAAGCTGAACGCCATACCCATCCCAAAGAAGAGAAGCCACGAGATCGTGGAGACCGCTCTAAGGAGTGGGTTCCTAGTAGTCTTTGGCGCCAAGGAGCCAGCGATGTATCCGAGCCCCGTTGCTAGCAGGAGCAGCGTTACACCCTCGACGACTCCCCAAAAGAGCAGGAGAGGCTTTCCCAGCTTCCAGGCCGCCACAGCCATGGCGGGTATGACCAAGAAGGGCAGCCCCAGTCCGCCCCAGTAGAGCCCGACGGCGAGAAGCGCCCTCCTGACGTCCTTCTCCGACACAGGCAGGCTCGTTAGAGGCTCTAGGAGGCGGTCGGTCGCTATGATGTGAATCGAGTGAGCCATAGTGAACGCCCCGAGGAGGAGCTCCACCAAGCCGAGGATCCCCGCGATCGGGACGACCGCCTCAGCTGGGGGGTTTGGCACCATCAGCGGCATGCCTATCATCATCGACACGCATACGCTCACCATGAGCATCAAGAGGTTCGACTTCACGAACCCCCCTGCTCCAATCAGTCTACGCCTTCCAGAGGCCTTTGCCTTCTTGGCGGCCCTGTATGACGCCTCTTTAGCCAGAATACCAGCGATGTCCCTCCAGAGGCTCATTTAACTCCCCCAGAGGACTTGTAACAACTCCTTCAGCTCCCCGCTGAGTCCGGTTGCCGTCAGGAAGGCGGACTCTAAGTCCGCGGCCCTCAGCTCCTCTCTAAGTTCCTCGGGACTGCCCCTGGCCACGACTCTACCCATGTGCATTATCGTAACAACGTCGGCCACAGCCTCTGCTAGCTCCAAGATGTGAGTTGAAAACAGGACAATCTTCCCCTCAGAGGCGTACTTCCTCATGATCTCTCTGAGCACTCTGCCAGCCTCAGGATCTAGGCCGGAGAAAGGCTCATCTAGTATGAGCACCTTCGGATCGTGGAGGAGGGCGCTTACGAGGAGCAGCTTTCTCCTGTTCCCGTGGCTCAACTCTCCGGCGAGCTTGTTCATGTGATCTTCTAACTTGAGCAGCCTGACGAGGAGGTTCACCCTCTCCTCCAGCTCGCCGCGAGGCAGGCCGTAGACGGACCCGAGGAACGAGAGGGTCTCCGCAGGCGTCAAGCTCTCGTAGATCACGATCTCCTCAGGAGCGTACCCCACGATCTTCCTCGCAGATACTGGGTTTCTCGCTGGGTCTATTCCGTCAACCCTGATCTCACCAGCGTCGGGTCTCACCACGCCAATAGCCATCTTCATGAGTGTGCTCTTGCCAGAGCCGTTGGGTCCAAGCAGAGCGTGTATGACACCCGGCTCGAAATCAACTGAGACCTTGTCTACGGCAACCACGTCGCCGTAACGCTTCACAACTTCTCGGTAAGAGAGCATCCCTGGTTCTGTGTGTTAATATATCGGAACCGATCTTAAAAGTTTTAAGGGAATTTTATGAACGATATTTGCTCATTACGTGTGGGTATTACTGTATAGTGACTCGCGGAAATACTCGCGGAGCCTTTCAAGGAGCAACCAGCTTGTATTTTAGTGCAGCTTATTGGGACTATGCTAGAGTTCAGCAGATCCGCGCTTTTGAACGACAGAGGTGTTTAATTTTCCCGATTATAGAGTCTTAACAGACTTAGGTGCGTACCTCTCTATCGCGCAGAGATCCCAAGGTGCTCTCATGAGAGTAGAGTGAGTGTTAAAATCAGGTCTGTCGCAGCTGACCAAGATTCCCATGTACGTGACCAAGCTCGTCTGCGCCCGCTGTGGAGAGGAGCACACGCCGGACGAGAGGGTCTTCTTCTGCAGCAAGATGGACGGCCGACTAGATATCTACTACGACTACGACGCCATAGCCGATGTCTTGACGAAGGAAGAACTTGAACTGAGGCCGAGTGGAACCTGGAGGTACAGAGAGCTCCTCCCCATAAAGAAGGAGACGCCTGCCGTGGATCTAGGAGAAGGGGGCACGCCGCTGATTAGAGCAACGAGGCTGGCCGACAGGCTCGGCTTCAGGAACCTCTACCTGAAGGACGAGACGAGGAACCCCACATGGTCGTTCAAGGATAGGCCCATGGCTGTCGGCGTGGCC
The DNA here is from genome assembly GCA_011042755.1 of Thermoproteota archaeon. The sequence goes on from DRBY01000026.1 coordinate 5,779, forward strand.
AAGGCGATAGAGTTTGGCATCAAGACGGCTGTGACGGCTTCTAGCGGTAACGCTGCCGCGGCCCTGGCCGCGTTCGCCGCTAAGGCAGGGATAGACGTGGTGACGTTCGTCCCGCACTTTGCTGGCCTGGGGAAGGTGGCTCAGCTGCAGCTC